>CAYSYL010000071.1:0-6620 GCA_964435355.1 uncultured Candidatus Peribacteria bacterium
ATACGCCAGGACATGTAGATTTTACCTATGAAGTATCACGCAGTTTGGCCGCGTGTGAAGGAGCTATCCTCGTCGTGGACGCAACCCAGGGGATTGAAGCTCAAACCTTAGCCAATTGCTATTTAGCGATAGAAAACAATCTGACCATTATCGCTGTGTTAAATAAAATAGATCTTCCATCCGCCGATGTCGAAAAATGTTCCCTTGAAATCGAACATGTACTCGGGATACCCCGCGAAGAAATAATACCAATATCAGCAAAAGAAGGAACAAATGTTGATAAAGTGCTCGCCGCAATTATTGAAAAAACACCAGCTCCTGCCGCATGTGAAGAAGGAGCTGAGACAAAAGCACTAATTTTCGATTCTGTGTATGATTCCTATCGTGGAGTCGTTTTGTATACCCGCGTATTTTCTGGAGAAATAAAAAAAGGAGATACCATATACTTATTAAATAATAAAAAGGAACTAGAAGTCCTCGAGGTTGGTTATTTTAAACCAAAATATCAGACCTGCAATCAACTCAAAACGGGAGAGGTAGGATACGTCGTCTCAGGCCTTAAAAATGTTGCTGATGCAAGAGTAGGAGACACTCTTTGGAAAGCAGGAACAACTCCTATAGATTTAAAAGAAGCTCATCCCCTGGAAGGTTATAAAGTGGTAAAACCATATGTATTTGCAAGTATTTTTTGTGTGGATGGAGACGATTATCCACTTTTGCGGGATGCACTACAAAAACTTCAATTGAGTGATTCCGCTCTCACCTTTGAGCCAGAACAATCTGGGGCATTAGGGCATGGGTTTCGTTGCGGTTTTTTAGGCCTCCTTCACCTCGACATTGTACAAGAAAGACTCGAAAGAGAGTACGGGTTGAACTTGATCGTCACAGCTCCTTCAGTTTCCTATATAGCAGTAACGAAAAACGGGGAAGAAGTTTTTGTCGCAAACCCATCTGACTTGCCAGATCCAGCAATAATAGAGCAGATTAAAGAGCCATGGGTGAAAATAGAAGTACTGACACCAAAAGAGTACGTGGGAGCCATAATGCAAATGTCACTTGAAAAACGGGGACTCAATAAAAATATGAACTACATTGATGAAAACAGAGTAATTTTGGCCTTTGAAATACCGCTCGCGTCCATAGTTATGGATTATTATGACGAGCTTAAAAGCATCAGTTCCGGATATGCTTCGATGAATTATGAATATCTCGAGTACCGGCAAGGAAATTTGGTAAAACTTGATATGGTCATCGCCGGAGAAAGAGTCGACGCCCTTTCTCTCATTGTTCATAGAGATCAGGCCTATCATATCGGCTTAGCTCTTGCTAAAAAGTTAAAAGAATTAATACCGAAAGCACAATTTGAAATCGCCATTCAAGCCAGCATTGGAAGCAAAGTCATCGCACGCGAAACTATAAGCGCATTAAGAAAAGATGTAACCGCAAAACTTTATGGAGGTGATCGAACCCGAAAAGATAAACTCTTGAAAAAGCAAAAAGAAGGAAAAAAACGCATGAAAAAAGTGGGGAAAGTGGACCTGCCCCAGGAAGCTTTCTTAGCCATTTTGCAAAAATAATGGTACAATAAGAAGGTTATTAAAAGCGAAAATGAAAAATACCCGTAATAAACTTTTGCTTTGTTCTTACATCATCCTTCTAATTTTTTTAGGATGGGAAATTTTCGGTGGAGACCAGACTCCCTGGGGGGGAAAAAGTGATACAACTAAAAACAATAATAATGACGATATATTAACTATCGGATTTTCAAGGGGACCTCAAGTTTTAGATCCACTCATTTTTAATCCAGAAACTCGAAACTTTATGGTGGATATCTATGAAGGACTCGTCAAAACAGATAAAAATTTAACAATAAAACCTGGCCTTGCCGTAACATGGGGGCTTTTAAATAAAACAACATGGGAATTTACTGTACGTCCAGGAGTAAAATTTCATAATGGGGCCTATGTAACACCGGAAGATATTGTATATAGCATTACCAAAGCCAAAGAAGACAAAAAATCAGAATTAAAAGATATGCTTGGTTCTATCGAAAGAATCGATATAATCTCTCACTCCAAAATCCACATTATAACAAAATACCCGGATCCTTTACTATTAGAAAAATTAGCCGTTACTTACATTTATCCAAAAGGCAGCACCGATTTTAGAAAAGACCTTGGAACAGGACCCTATCAAATTGCTTCTCAAGGCGATACAGAATTGGTCGAAGTAAAATTTAATAAGTATTGGGGAGAAAAACCAGCCTATGAAAAAGTAATACGTAGTATAATTCCGAAAAAAGCAGATCGATTAATGGCCCTTGAGAAAGGAGAACTAAGTATACTCGCCAACGTTCCACCAAATATTGCCTGTTCTAAAAATAATAGTTACGAATCATTGAATTGCGAAAAAATAAACAATAACGATATTCTCATCGTTTCCACTCCAAATCTTGAAGTTAACTTCTTGGCTTTTAACCTGAATCATGAACTTTTACGACAGCATCCCGTGCGAAACGCCCTCACAAAAATATTCGATAAAAAGGTTTTCATTGAAATGAGTTATGGTTTTGCAAGACCGGTAACCCAATTCGTCAGCAATGGGGTTTTTGGATACAACCCCGAGATCAAAACACCACCCTATAGTATCGAAGCCGCAAAAAATGAGATCGAAACCGCTCTTATAAGTGGTTTCGAGCAGGCAGAAATAACTTTTGACTATCCGGAAAACTTGCCGACCATAGGTCAGTACGTCCGGGATCAGTTTCAGGAAGTAGATATACAAGTCCACCTTAATCCATTACCTCCCGAAAAACTCCTTGAAAAAATAAAAGCAGGGGAGTCAGCCCTCTATTTTTTCGGATGGAAATCAGAATTGGGAGATTCGAGTGACTTTCTCAATTCCAATGGACATAGTCAAAATATAAAAAAAGGATACGGAGCTTACAATGGCACCGGATTAAATAATGAAAAGGTTGATCAACTAATCGAAAAGGCTTCGCAGGAATTAGAAACAAAAGAAAGAATGAAATACCTTCAAAAGGCCATGGAAATTATTGTAACTGACGAAATCATAGGAATTCCTTTATATGAATCCGAAGTAATATTTGCCTATAATAAAAAAATAAACTTCCAACCGAGAATTGATGGCTTCATTCATGCCTCAGAAATAGCTCCCTCCCAATAAAAGCAAAAGTATGGTAAAATAATAAGAACTATGCGATCAATTACAACAAAATTGGGGGTAACCATTAGTCTATTGATTATAGTATTGTTTTCTATTGGAACACTTCTTTTTATTTACGAAAAAAAGCAGGAGTTGACGCAAGATGTTTTAACCAATTCTCTTTCGTTCGCCGACCTAACAGCACTAAATATAGCAGAAAATAGTCATCTCTATTTAGAACAGCAAAATTTTATTCGTTT
Source organism: uncultured Candidatus Peribacteria bacterium (assembly GCA_964435355.1). GTDB lineage: Bacteria > Patescibacteriota > Gracilibacteria > UBA1369 > UBA1369 > CAYSYL01. The sequence goes on from CAYSYL010000071.1 coordinate 3,426, forward strand.
CAATCAATTAGTTCGTGAGCTATTTCAAAAAACTCAGGATATCGAAAATGTTCGTTTCGTAAACTATAATCAAGAAATACTCTACGATTCAAGACAAGAAAAAGATAAACAATATGAAGGAAATACTCGAAAGGAAGATGATCCCGATCTCATATCGCAAATCAAGTCTCGAAACCCATCCGTGAAAACAAAAGACACGCACCGAGTGGTGTATATCAAGAAAGATACCAATGGGATACTCACTTTTTTGGATTTTAATGAAAAACCTGTAAAGCCTTTATCCAAAGATGAAAAAATTGAATATCTTGTCCAGCCTGCCACCAACGAAACAGCCGTTATATACTATATTTCTTATAAAAACCTCCAATCAAGGATCGCCCAAACTACGTGGAGAGGTGCATTGGTAGGACTATTCGGCGTAGGAGTAGGAATACTTCTTGCTATCTTTTATGCCGGCGGAATTACCAAACCGCTCAAAAAATTAACAGATGGTGCCAGAGTCATTGCCAAAGGAAATTTTAGTCATAGAGTGGAAATAAAAACAAAAGACGAACTCCATATCTTAGCGGAAGCTTTCAACGAAATGGCAAAAGAGTTGGAAATAAGTACCAAGGCACTCGTATACAAAGAAAGAGTCGCCAAAGAACTTGAATTAGCGGCTAAAATTCAAAAAGAGTTGTTGCCAAAAGAAATTCCGAAAACACCCGGACTGGACATTTCGGCAGGACTCATTCCCGCCGAAGAAATCGGAGGCGACTGCTATGATTTTATTAAAACAGATGACAATAATTTATTGCTTTATCTGGGAGATGTTACCGGACATGGCGTACCTTCGGGGATAGTCGTCTCAATCGCCAATGCACTTATATCAAGTCACGCCAATAACCCAGACCTTATCTCTCTTTTAGTGAATGTTAATAAAATCCTCAAACAAAAAACCAGCTCCAGCATGTTCATGACCCTTGTCATACTTCAATGGAATGCTCAAGCTCAAAAGTTAAAATATGTTAGCGCAGGGCATGAGCAAATGATTCATTTTCATGCAAAAGATAAAAAGGTAACCCTCACTCCAGCAGGAGGATTAGCTCTTGGAATGTTTCCCGATATTTCCAAAAATCTCAAAGAGCAAGAAATAATTTTAGAAAAAAATGATGCTGTAATTATTTACAGCGATGGAATCCCCGAAAGCTGGAAAGATGAAAAAGAGATGTATGGAATGGCACGTCTCAAAAGATCCGTCAGTGAGTATGGAGATCTTCCAACCGCTCTAGCAATTCGTAATGCTCTTCTATCCGAAGTGAAGGCCTTCAGCGACAAATGGAAACAGATGGATGATATAACCATCATCGTTATTAAAAAAATATAGTCTTTTATAATCCCGGGACGTGAAATTTTTCACATAAAGAAGCCACGTCGCTTTTCACCTCTGCTAGAACTTTGTCATCCTTAAAGTTCATGAGAGCACGATCTATCCAAGAAACGATTTGAGTCATTTCGGCTTCTTTCATGCCACGAGTCGTGACAGCTGGCGTTCCCAAACGAATGCCGCTTGGATCCATTGGCCCACGAGGATCATCCGGAATCATATTTTTGTTGAGTGTAATACCAGCCTTATCAAGAGCGATTTGCGCTTCCTTCCCACTCAATCCTTTCGGAACAACATTAATAAGAAGCAAATGATTTTCTGTTCCACCAAAAGCTAACTCATATCCAAGCTTTAAAAATTCTGTTTCCATAACTTTCGCATTCATTTTTATTTGTCGGGCATACTCTTTAAAATCTGGCTCCAGTGCCTCTTTAAAAGCTACCGCTTTACCGGCAATTATATGTTCGTGAGGGCCACCTTGTAACCCAGGGAAGATAGCTTTATCAATAGCTTTTGCATGCTGTTTTTTACTCATAATCATACCACCGCGGGGACCTCGCAAAGTTTTATGGGTAGTCGTCGTCACAACATCAAAGATAGGGACAGGATTATTCATTTCTCCTACCGCCACAAGTCCGGCAATATGAGCAATATCAGCCATCGTTAAAGCCCCTACGTCATCGGCGATTTTCTTAACATTTTCATAATCGATATCGCGCGAATTGGCACTATAACCAACCAAAATAAGCTTAGGTTTATGTTCCTTCGCCATCTGCCTTAAATTATCCAGATCTATTCTTCCTTCACTATTGGTTTTATACCGTACGAAATTAAAAATTTTCGCCATGTACGTTACAGGATGACCATGAGTTAAATGTCCTCCGTGAGATAAATCGAGTCCTAAAATAGTATCTCCAGGCTTCAAAAGAGCGAAGTAGACAGCAATATTAGCCGGTGCACCTGAAAGAGGCTGAACATTCACATGCTCAGCACCAAAAAGTTTCTTTGCCCGCTCGATCGCTAAATTCTCAGCTACATCTATAAATTCACATCCTCCATAATATCTGTTCCCAGAATATCCTTCGGCATATTTATTGGTAAGGATTGATCCCATGGCTTCAAGAACGGCTGGAGAAACATAATTTTCAGAAGGAATCAATTCAAGCCCTTCTTTTTGTCGTTTCGCCTCTTTCATAATGGCATCATACAAAACCGGATCATACGACTGGAGGTGCGTCATCAACATAAAAAAAGGTTAAAAATTATTGTTTTTTTATAGTAATCATCTCTTTTTCAGTAACAATCGTATCCATGGGAATATCATGAGATTCACCCTCGATATTTTCGACAATTTGAAAGCTATAGGCAATACCAATTTTAAAAACAGGACAGTTTTTAAAAAAACGATCAATAAAACCCTTGCCGTAGCCAATTCGATGTCCGTTTCGACTAAAAACAACCCCCGGAATAAGGGCTAGATCTAAAGAGTTAGCTTCAACAGTTTTAAGATGCGTTTTCGGTTCAAGTATGTTGAAATTGCCTTTCTCCACATCATCAAAAGATTTCACGGCATAAAGATGCAATTGGTTTTCCATCGGTAAAGTTTTTGAAAGCACAAATTGCTTTCTCCACTTATGACGAGTATTTAACTCGAAAAGCTCTCCTAAATCCACTTCTCCTCTAATCGGAAGATAGATAAAAATAGTGCGAGCTTCTCGAAATGATTTCATTCGAGAAAGTTTCATAATAATTTGATGGTCCCAGAGCTTTTTCTGATAAGGATGGTGCTGAACCCGCTCCAGCAATTTAGTCTTTCGAAGGATCTGTTT
>CAYSYL010000072.1:0-6531 GCA_964435355.1 uncultured Candidatus Peribacteria bacterium
GTATAGGGAAGACCAACCACTAGTTTTGATTTCTTTCAGTCTTCTTATTTATTTTTTGGTGGCCACAGCCATTTTACGCTAAGGAGTCTCCGATAGGTTTTCGGGCTTTTCTTGACAGTAATACTCTATTTATACTTAAATAGGGCTAACCTTATTATTTTTTAACCTTTTAACTTTCTATGTTTAGTGCCATCGTTGTCATCGCGGGCGGTATTTTGGCTGCGGCCCCTCTTATCGTTGCCAAAAAACCAAATGCAAAAGAACTTATCGACAAAATGGTTCCTTATCAGGGCTGGATTGGTATCGTTCTCTTTTTCTGGGGTGTCTGGGATACTATTTCGGTCGTAAGCGGAATGGCTCTTCTTTCAATCGCTCCTGTTATCTGGGTTCTTGCTCTCGTTATTTCTCTCACAGAACTTTTCACCGGTTTCTTACTTGGATATGCTCTTATTTCACAATATGTTCTCAGCAAAAACGAAGCTGCCAAAAAGAAAGGTGAAGAGATTCGCGCTAAACTCACTCCTTACCAAACAAAACTTGGCGTTCTCGCTATCGTTTTAGGAGTTTTGGCTCTTGTTCTTCCTTACGTTCTTCGTTAATCGTTTTCTCCGTACCTTCAAAAATCCCTCTTCTCTCTTCCGGGTTGAGGGATTTTTTGTAGGTAAGAGCCTGTTGAAAAGTGCCTCTTACGGCGTTGGGAGAGGTTTGGTCCTTCGATTTTTTCCAGATACCCCTTCATTGACGTCATGTTCTCTCACTGCTTTTCTTGCTTTCGCTTAGCGGAATAAGCTATATTTTGGCTGTTATATTCGTTTGTATCTACTTTTATGTCTAAAAAAGATCGTGCTGATAGTGCCAAGACCGATGATCTGGAACTTGATCATATGCGACATTCCTGTGCCCATATATTGGCTCAAGCTGTCCTTGAAATGTTTCCTGAGGCAAAACTTGGTATAGGTCCTACTATTGAAACGGGGTTTTATTACGATTTTGAATTACCCCGGACTTTGATTCCAGAAGATTTAGCCATTCTTCAGGAAAAGATGGAGAAAATTGCCGCAGAACGACAAACTTTTGAGCGTGTTGAAGAGCCGGTCGAAAAGGCCATTGAATTTTTTACGCGGGCGGAACAACCTTACAAAGCTGAAATTGCTGCCGATTTGAAAGAGGAGGGAGAAAAAATAGTGACTTTTTATGAGAACCGCCTCCCGGAACATTACAAAGGGGAAAATGGAAAACCGGGTGATTTGAGATTTTCAGATCTGTGTCGTGGGGGGCATAGTGAAAATACTGGAAAAACCGGCGCCTTTAAACTTATTAAAATTGCTGGAGCTTATTGGCGTGGTGACGAGAAACGTCCGATGCTCCAGCGTATTTATGGGCTTTGTTTTGCCGATAAAAAAGAGTTACACGTCTATGAACAAAAAATGGAAGAAGCAAAAAAACGAGATCATCGAAAACTTGGAAAAGAACTGGAACTGTTTACCATAGTGGAGGAAATTGGAGCGGGTCTTGCCCTTTTTTATCCAAAAGGCGCTATCTTACGGCGTCTTATTGAAGAGTACATCACGGAACTGCAGGAAAGTAAGGGATATCTTCCGATTTGGATTCCTCATATCACCAAACGAAACCTTTATGAAATTTCCGGTCATTTGGCAAAGTATGACGCCATGTATCCACCGATGGCTTTGAAAGATGAGGATGATTATTACCTGAAGCCCATGAATTGTCCTCATTTCATGATGCTTTACAAGAGTATTCCTCATTCTTATCGGGAGTTGCCAGTACGATATGTTTGTACTACCACCAATTACCGTTATGAAAAATCTGGTGAGCTTTCAGGTCTCACTCGCGTACGGGCCCTGACACAAGACGATTGTCATGTTTTCATGCGACCGGACCAGATTGAGCAAGAAATAAATGTTATGCTCGATATGATCGAACAGGTCTATACAACTTTCGGTTTTAATGATTTTTGGGTCAGAATTTCAACTCATGATCCTGCCAATAAAGATAAATATATCGGCGATCCAAAAATTTGGGAGGATTCGGAGGCTACGTTGAAACAACTTATCGAAAAGCGCGGCTGGAAGCATGATATTGGGGTTGGTGAAGCGGCCTTTTATGGCCCTAAACTGGATTTTATTTTTAAAGATGTTTTGGGACGGAGTTGGCAACTTTCCACTATCCAACTGGACATGAATTTGCCTCAACGATTTGAATTGGAATATACGGCTGCTGAAGGAGATAAAAAGCGTCCGGTTGTGGTTCATCGGGCTATTTTGGGTTCAACGGAAAGGTTTTTGGGAATACTTATCGAGCATTTCGGCGGGGATTTTCCCGTGTGGTTAGCACCAACGCAAGTCGCTGTTTTACCGGTTTCGGAAAAACATGTCGAGTATGCGCGGAAGATTCGGGATCAGCTTGCATCTGAGCGAATTCGAGTTCAGATTGATGAAAACAATGAAAGTCTCGGCAAAAAGATTCGGGCGGCAGAACTGATGAAAACTCCTTACATTTTAGTGGTCGGAGATAAGGAGATGGAAGAATCTCACGTTGCTGTCCGGAACCGAAGGACAAAAGAACAAAGCACGGTACCATTGGCACATTTTATCGAGAAAATTAAGGAAGAAATTACCACGAAAAAGATTTAATCCTCATTTTTCCTGAAAGATCGACAAATTTCCAAAACTGTAGAATGATTTTCTACAAACAGTAAATTGTAAATTTAGGTCTTTTTATAGCCATAGTTTTAATATTTTCATTTTCATTTATTGCTTTTTGTTTGTTCATTTTTTAATACTTATTAAAGTTGGAATCATGCTTTAATTTCTGATTTTTATTATTTTGAATAGTGTATGAAAAATTTTTTAGAATTATCACGTATTATTCATGCTTTTTTTGCCGTCTTCGTTTTATTTTTTATGGGAGGATGCCAATCTTCCTTAACTTCAACAGATTTCACGGATGCTCATATTTTCAGTCCTTCGCTTAATTCCCCTCTTTCAAGCCCTATCAACCTCGAAGGAGAGATAAGCCGTCTGTTTTTATTTGAAGGTAGCTTCCCCATCGTTTTAAAAGACAGTAATGGCAAAGTATTAGCCACAACGACGGCCCATACTAAAGCGGAAGATCTTAGCAAGGTCATGGTCCCTTTTTCAGCTACTCTTACTTTTTCCGCCCCCGAAACACACGAAGGGAGTCTTATTTTAGAAAAAGACAACCCTTCGGGATTACCCCAGAATGATGATTCGCGAATATTTAAAGTCATTTTTGCTCCATCGAATTCGCTTACAACGCCACCCCCTAATGACAATGAATGGCTTACCTACAAGAGTATGGAGTATCAATTTCAATATCCTTCAAATTTCAATCTGCTAGCTAATAATTTTATTTCTCTTCAGTACCCACAACTTTATTCCGAAGGCACGGATCTTCAAGGGGCCACCATACATTTTGAAGTGGAAAACAGAGAAACATTCTGCCTGTTGAGTGATTATGACCAACGAACTGTTACTGATACTGAAATTTTAAACGGCATTTTGTATTATAAAGAAGCGTGGAAAGAGGGCGCCGCCGGCCATATTATCGAGCATTATAGTTATTGCGCTCCTCATAATAACCGTAGTTTTAAAATTGTTTTATCGCTTTCCCGCGTGAACATGGATATTTACTCGGATGGTCAGGGAGGGTATGTGCCAGGCAGTCCAAAACCTTTTGACCGAGCTACCATTATGAATCTTTTTGAGCGTATCGTATCGACGTTCTCCTTTTTATGACGATTTGTAAAAAGTCTGTTCTCGTATGGATTACTTGTCACTCAAGGGCCTTCATGAATTTTTCAGTCCGCATGACTTTTCAGTCCGCGGCATGATTTTTCATGAAGGCCCATCCCCATGTGACTGGGCGGAGGATTCATTTTCATGAACCTCCGGCGCACCTGGCTCTTGCAGTTTCAGTTTTCTAACGCCCAGCCTCCTCCCAGTTCAGGTACAAATCGAAAATTTTCTTCATTCTTCAGGTGTTCGATGAAGCCGGGATCGCAGTAAACTCCGGGTTCTTGAACATCGAGTTTGAGAATTGTTTCCCTGATTTCTTTGGCCGATCGAATGTCGTTCTTTACAAAAAGTTCAAGCAGGAAAACGAAGACCGCTCGGCACATCCTCTCATGTTGCTCCCGAACATCCCATGCTGAATCGTCATGAAGACCTTCAAGAGTGAAACGGCTGACCTGTTCGGGAGTGTCCTCGAACGGTGTGTAATAAAGAGTCAAAGTACGAGCGAGAGACTGAAGAGCGTATGCCATCAAATTTTTCATAACTGTTCCTTTCCTCTGAGTGTGACTTAGAGCCAATTTTTATGGGGCGAAGGTGATGTTAACTGAAACCACACCCCTTCCTGTATAAAACCATTTTTCTGCCAGTTTTTTACAGGAAGGGATGCGGTTTTAATAAATTTTCAAGGAACGACAAAAAAACCTCTAACTGGCAGAGGCTTGCTTCGTTCCGAAATTACGCCATGAACATGCTGTAACCTCTGCCGTGAATGGTAACAGTGCGCCACCAGCCCGAAAGTACGCGCAGGGAATTTTTTCTGGAATTTGATGAGAGGTTTGTCATGGTGATATGAGTATAAACTATAGAGTTCTTATGTCAAAGCTTCTTGGTCAATTGTTCACTGTAGCAGCATTTTGCCCATGATTATAGCCTTCTACTACATATTGAGCGAATCTATCACCATATATGGTAGGAGGAAACAGCAATCTCCAGGCTGTTTCGAACTCTCGACGGGGTTTATAATCAAGTTCATGGGACGCCGGACCTTCATCACTTAGCCAGAATGTCAGCATTTTTGTTAAACAAAATACTTTCATTTCTGCATTGATATGTATGACATCATGCTTTTTTTCAGCTTTCCTTACCGGAATAATAGCATAGGCCGAAAGCGTCAGCGGTTTATTTTTTTCAAATATTGAAGGTTCTTTTTTGGTTGAAGGGGCATGGTCATCGTTATTATTGGAATGACCATTGCTATCTTTCAAAGCCGGTCTGGCACTATAGAGACGCCGAATGAAGCCATATACCATTTTTTGCTCTTCCTCCTCATCTACTGCTATAGCACATCTTAAAAGATCTGTTGCCTTGTATTGATTTGCCCCTCCTGCCTCATCACCTTCCCGAAGATAGTTGGAAATATAGGAAACCATGGATTTTATATCAAATGGGCGTCCATCGCTAGAAGGACATATATATATTTTTTGGCGTTTCCCGTTTATTTCAGCAGTGGCCTCGATGAGTTTTTTTTCTTCCATTCTGGCCCATTCATATCCATCTCTATCGATTTTCCCTTTCCGCATTGGATCTAAAATCTCTTCAGCACTTGTTATTTGAGGTTTTTCTTCTCCTTCAAAATAGTGAAGGAGTTTCCATGTCCCATCTTTTTTTCTAGCTTCCAATTCTCCTTTTGCATTTCTTTTCCGTCCGATGCAAACATTTATCTTCACCGGTTTCATATTTTCAATTTTAAGACTGGTGAGGAAGTTGCCTTCGAACAAATCTCTATTACTTTCTCTATTTTTAAAAGCTTCATCGAAAGCATGTTGTCTATATATGAGCATAAACTCCACCATGCGTCTTGCCTCATGAGCAATAACGGTTTCAATGCGCTTTCCCTTTTTTGATTGTTGTAATACTGTCGCCCGTTCTTTCCCCACCTCTTCAAGAAAAGCGCTTGGATGAGCCATCCATTGGATAAGTTTTTTAATATCCCGGCAGTTTAAAATTTCTTCCGTAAAACGGTAATCTTCCTGAATGGGATCTTCGGGATTATTACGAACTCTTGCCTGAACTGCTGTTTTTGATATGGCATCAATAATCTGACTCGCATTTTCCAAATCATTGGCGAGGATTCCTTCCATTTCTTCATTGGTAAAATCTGTCGATGCGAATCCAAAATACTCCCTTATTTTTTCCGTACCTTTTTCAGGATCTTTTAATTCACGGGCTTCACGTATCATAAGTCTTTTCACTCCAATCGGATAGGTTACTTTTGCCATGCCGGATGGACTGGTATCCAATACATCAGGAAGCGCCATTTCCTTCCCTGATGGCATTTTTGCTGCCCGCATTTCTGCAATGGAAGGCTGGATACACTTTTCAAATATCTCCATGCAGGAAATCTCTTGAGGTTGCTCTTCCTGACCAGTTTCTTGCATTTCAGCTTTTATTCTCTCACTTATGGCTTCTCTCGCCTTTTTCATCGGGTTACTTTTCAAAAATTTATAGGCTTCTACAAAAAAATCACCTTCATCCAGGACTCCAATCTCATCAAGGTATTGTAAAGTTTTGTCGAGATTTCGTGTACGAACCTCATAGGTAAAAGGATACTCCAGCCTATTTGAAAAAATTCTCGGAAATATGTAGCCGTGTAGGAAAGTGGTTGGGTCGGAACTATAGAGTTCTTTGAAGGTTTCAAAAGAGATTTTTCGAGCCGTGTCTTTTAATTTTTAAAAAAAAAAATCTTGAATATCGT
>CAYSYL010000073.1:0-6338 GCA_964435355.1 uncultured Candidatus Peribacteria bacterium
CTGTTGTTATAAAACTGAACCGAACAGTAATTGCCAAGCATACTGGAACTATAGGCCATTTGGCCGACAAAAGTATTGGCCACTACTCCTGAATATCCGCAACCAATAAGCGTATGCCCCATCGTACAAAAAGCATTGGCATATCCGCTACTTCCTGTAGCAATAGAGCTGGTAGTAGTAGTGACCGTATTATACGTTCCAAATCCTCCGGAAGCCTTTACATGCCCCTGTAAATCGGAGGTTCCCGTCACAATAAGTCCACCGCTCGTAATCTCGGCTCCATTCGCATCATTAATAGTAACCGGCCCGTCAACATCAGAAATATCGCCATTAGCTGTTACATTCAAAGCTCCAAGATCCGCTGTTCCAGCCGTTACGCCGGTAAAAGTTGCATTCGCAGTACCTCCCGGAGGGGGATTAGTGGGTCCCGTAGCCGTTACCAAGAGAGGCATAGCCCCCAGAGCGAGCACTAAAAATAAAATCGAAAGAGAAAGTTTTTTACTATTCATAGAAAAATATTTAAGATTTCATTTTATTATAACAAAAAAGCTCCTAAAAAAGAAGAGCCTGAGAAAAGAGAAGGGGAGTGGAACACGAGAGTCCATCTCAAGGTAAAATGAGGAAGCAACCCTTCTCCTCTTTTACGCCTCACCGTAAAGTTCATGAACGTCATGAACAATCTGATGACCAATGCTCGAAGTGCTGTGAGCCGGAGTCGTAATAGGTGAAATCCTTACCCCCAATCTCGTAAAATAGAGGCATTCGCCGGAGGTAAGGGTGAGGACATGATAATCTTGATCGGCATCCCAGTGGAATCTTCCTTCTTCTAAAACAATATCTTTATGCCACATAATTGCTTCAACCGGTAAGGGAGCATAGGTATCAGGAGCAGAGATAATTTCCTTTAAGTATGATAACACCATAGGGTTTGGATTCTGATCGACCTCTTGTGCTGCTTCTCCGATTGTTTTTTGTGTATCCATACATTTAAATATTAATAATTCACCACTTTCATCGACGCCATTTATTACTCCACTATTCTTAGTAATGTCAATAAGATATGCTATCCTGAATAACAAATCGATATGGCTTTTGGGACCACACCTTGCCGGCATAATCGATACCAATGCGAGCCGTTTTTTGAATGGGAGAATGCAGAACAATCCCTCTGTCTTCAAACCAAAGTCCCGTCTCAGGAGTCGCCAATTTTCCTTGAAAACTTTTATCAATATGAAGAGCCCGCGTGAGTTTGCCAGGCCCATTATATTGCCCCGCCCCCCGAATTAAAACCGCAGCCGGATACTTTTCGGGGCCAGTAACGACATTGAGCATCCAATACATTCCATAAACAAAATACACATAAAAATATCCCGCCGGCCCAAACATCACGCTATTTCTCAGAGTTTGGCCTTTAGAGGCATGACACGCAAGGTCTAAAGGCCCGTCATAGGCCTCTACCTCGATAATCATAAGAGAAATGCGCTCAAAACCTTCCTGTTTTACCAAAAACTTCCCCAACAACTCCTCCGCGACTACTAAAGTGGATCTATTAAAAAAATTTTGAGAAAGAGTACCCATCATAAAGAAAAAATATAAATATGATAAGTTCATCAAATATCAATCAATATGGCAAATCAATGGCACTTTTAATATATAAAGCTTTAGTATAAATGCCGCCCGAAAATTAACAATATCGGTTCACTCGCAAATGGTCATTATGGTAGATAAGTAGGAAAGTCGTCATGCTCTTCCAAAACTCTTTTCAAAATTTTTACTCTTGTATCCCTATACTTATCTGTTGCCAAAGCAAATAATGCTATATTAACAGTTAAAGAAGCACTCTTAAATATAGTTATTAAAAATCCTCCTAGCAATGAGAACAATTTCACAAGTACCATAAAGGGCACAGAACTCATGAGAAAAAACCGAAAAGGTTTGCTTCCATACTGTTCTGGTGGGTCAGTTTCAGAAAAGTTAGAACCGCTGATGGAGATGTTTCGGGTAAACGAAAAGGCGCTTGTTTATGCGGAAAAATTTACAAATTACTTTGAGGGATTAAGATTGTAATTTTTCCAGTAAATGGGTAATCTCGAAATAAATTTCCTCAATAATTTATGAGTATAAATACCTTAACAATTAAAGATTACCTGTTTACAATAAATTCAGCTTCAATTTCTCAAAGCAAGGATGAACAAGGTAACTTTCGATGGGATATAAATATTGAAGCTGAGGGTAGAAAGGTAGATGGGGTGCTTTGGTCTCCAAAAATTTATGGAGAAAACATGAAAGTCGATGCCCCTGATCTAAACAATATAGTCGGCAAAGAAATTTGGATAAAAGAAGCATATAATTATGTTTCTGAAGAGCATTTACTAAAAATGTACATATTTGAACATGAGGATATTTGGGATAGTAAAATAAAATTTTTAGCAAGAAATGGGAACAAATTGCTAATATCTTGGGAAGGAAAGTGTAATATCCATTGGAATGATAAATACGGGGAAAATGTCCCTTTTAAGATTGAGACACAAATGATTATCGAAGAATAGTTTTTTAACTTTTTAGTTTAAATTCAGTTTCCCCCCATTCTCTTTTTTGAATTTTAGATGGTAATGGATTATGGAGAGCGGTATTCCCGATAGCATTGCTCTCCCATTTATAGATGTGCGTTTTAAAATACTCTGATTCTAAATGGATGATAGCGTCGTACCAATAAAGTCTTTCTAAAATTATTTCAAACTTTCCTAGCCATTCCAACCAATGCTCTTCAATATCTTTTATAGGTAGCACCAAAAGTAATGATTTGTCCCCTTGCTGTGCCAACTTTAGGATCACCTTGAGGCGTAGGGACATAAAACATTGTTTTTGAAATAAACGGATAATCCTTATCTTGCTCCGATAATTCATCAATAATAACTTTATTCGTTCTAAATAAATAGAAACTATCAGGATAACCTTCCTTTATTGTAGATGTGAGGGGCAATGATTTTTACCCTGTGATTCTTCCATAAACGGTTGAAATACTGCCCATAAAACAAACTAAATGATTATCTAATTTTTATCTTAGCCTGCCATGATTGCCTTGTCAAAATAGGTTTCTGGCGAAAAGACTTAAATAAGCCAAAAAACTGGTGGCCAGTGGCAGGAAAGTGAGAACCGCTGATGAAGGGGGTTTAAAAATAAAAAAGCATGAGCGAAAAAAGGTCGGAGCAAAGCGTGGATTTCTGAGGATTGGGTCTCGTGGGCCCCAACCGCAAAAAATCCCGCTAGAGCGGAGAGCTTTTGAGCGAATACCATGAAGGGAAAGAGAGCCCACGAGAGAAAACCGACAAGGTTTTCTCTCGTGGCATCCTGGTGGGCCTGCCTGGACTTGAACCAGGGACCAATCGGTTATGAGCCGACTGCTCTAACCAACTGAGCTACAGGCCCGAACAAAAATACATCCAAAACTACACGTATTGTAATGAAGAAAAACGTTTGCCACAATACCATTTACTATGCTTTGGCTGCTACTTTTTCCTCTTTCTTGGCATGGACAGCTTTAGAACCAAGTGAACGGGCTAAAAGTGATTTCTTATGAGCCGCATTGTTTTTATGGAGGAGGTGTTTTTTGGCTGCCGTATCAATAACAGAGTAGGCGAGAGGAAGAATTTTTTTGGCTTCCTCGGGATTCGTTTTGCTAAGAGTTACGACCTTTTTCATATAAGTCTTCACTTCGGTTCGTAATCCTTTGTTGCGTTCAAGGTGTTTGAGCGCTTGTCGAGCCTTTTTCTTGGCTGATCGAATAACAGGCATAAAGAGTAAATAGAGATAAACGTATGGCTAATATATTGAATTTAATGTTACATGTCAAAGTAAATGGGAAAAGTACTTGACAATAAATTTGCTTAAAAGTAAAATCACCTTCCTTGCACATATATTGATGTAACAAATATTGTAGTTTTAGGTTAATAATGGTGCAGGCATAAAAAAATGATTTAAATAATTCTTAATTATACATCCATGTCTCAATTCTCCCTCAAAGTGAAAAAACTGGTGGCAGGAGTACTGACGATTCTTTCGGTGCTTTCTTTTGCACCTCAAGCATTTGCAGCGGGTCTCCTTGATGTCGTCGTGACCGGCGTTTCTCCTTCTACAACCTTCGATCCGAAGGAAGGCCCTGTGTTAGTGGGTTACGCTCTTAAAAATGCTGATGGCATGGTTCACATCGAAATTCTTGAAGGAAATTCTGTCATTGAAAAAGTTCTTTTACCAACCCCACGAACGAAAAATATTGGTTATAATTTTCAGTGGGATGCCATGTATAACTCGGAATATGTTCAACCAGGCACCTACCGTTATCGTATAACAGCTACCGCCATCGATGGTGTTTCGGGATCCGATGTTGAAATGGGAACTCTTACGGTTATAAATACGGATCCAATAGATAATACGGCTCCGGTACTTACGCTTACTTCATACATACCAAGCCAAACAACCGATACGACCCCAAGTGTAACCTTCACTTCAACAAAGGCTGGTACCATTTATTACTCGGGAGATTGTAGTGCCGTAACCACAAATGCGGTGGCTGGATCTAATACGGTAACTTTTAACGGCTTAAGCGTTAATACCGTTCACAGTAACTGCAGAATTCAGGTACGCGATGCGGTAAATAGGCTTATGAGCAATATTCTTGCCATCCCAAGTTTTACTATTGTTGTCAATAATCCAACCGATATGACCGCCCCGGTCATAAGCCAGGTAACAAGCATTCCGACAACGACGACCAGTCTTAATCCGGCCTATACTTTTTATTCAACGGAAGCGGGAACCATCAGCTATACAGGCGACTGCGTAGGTAATACTCATATGGCCGTGGCAGGAAATAACACGGTAACTTTCTCAGGACTAACCTTAAACGTACAACATAGTAACTGCCGAATTCAGGTTCGAGATACGGCTGACAATGTCAGCAACATTCTATTGATTCCTCCTTTTACCATTGTAAGCAATAACCCAACCGATACGACTCCTCCGACAGTGTATTTAACAAGTTCAATTCCTTCGACAACTTCCGATTCAACGCCTGATATCAGTTTTTATTCTTCTGAAGCGGGAACTATTTACTACTATGGAGAATGTATAGGTAATACCACCAATGCTGTTATGGGAACTAATACCGTGACATTTGCTCCGCTTTCTTCCGTTTTACACAACAACTGTCAGTTCCAGGTTCAAGACGCAGCTGGAAACATGAGTGCTATGGTTGTAATTCCAGCTTTCACGGTAACAGGGGGGACAAATCCTACCGGCGTTCCCAACATTACTTCACATTACAGTTATCCAAATGTTTTTGATCCATACGACGAAAATACGAAAATATCATTTACCATTGATAGATCGGCCGATGTAACCGTTGAAATTTTGGATGATAGCGAATTGGTCAATACGTTGGCTGATGAAGTGTACAAATCCGGAAGTGGAACCTACAGCTATAACTGGAGCGGAGAATACGACAATAGTGACCTGGGAGACGATGGGGAAGTAGTTTCTGATGGAACCTATCGCTACCGCATTACCGCTGAAAACAGCTATGGAAAAGATGTAGAGTATGGTTCTATCAAAGTGGATAGTAACAGCACCGATAATGATGAAAATGATGATGACCTAGGAAATTTGATCGACAATATCGAAGTGAACGATGCCGTATTTGACCCGACAGATGATGAACGGGCTCAATTAAGTTTTGATGTTCTCCAAAATAATGTCAACGTTACGGTGGAAATCTTGGATGACA
The DNA here is from genome assembly GCA_964435355.1 of uncultured Candidatus Peribacteria bacterium. Lineage (GTDB taxonomy): Bacteria > Patescibacteriota > Gracilibacteria > UBA1369 > UBA1369 > CAYSYL01. Next base: position 5,780 of record CAYSYL010000073.1, read on the forward strand.
GTCGAATAATTAAAGTGCTGAAAGACAGCCAATCATACGATGAAAATGACAATAACTATGTCTATTGGAATGGCCGAAACAGTGCTAATACACGGATGAGTGATGGAATTTATAGATTCCGCATCACCGCTACGAAAAGTGGCGAATCAAGTGAAACAGCGTACCGTTATGTGGAAGTGGATACTGATGGAGATATCATAGGATTCCCTGATGATACGGATAATGATGATACCAATAATGATCGAATAGGAGATTTAATTGATAACATTAGTGTAGAGGATGCCGTATTTGACCCGACAGAAGATGAACGGGCACGTCTCAACTTTGATGTTCTCGTTGATAATGTGAAAATAACCATTGACGTTTTGGATGGCAGCAGAGTGATTCGTAACCTGAAAAATAAACAGGAATATGACGAAGATGACAACTATTCCGTGTACTGGAACGGTCGCAACACTAACAATACTCGTGTAAGTGATGATGTGTACAGATTCCGCATTACTGCGACAAAAACCGGGGAAACGACAGAATATGCTTATCGCTATGTGGAAGTAAATAC
>CAYSYL010000074.1:0-4159 GCA_964435355.1 uncultured Candidatus Peribacteria bacterium
TCTCGTTCGGCAGGTGGAATCAAATATTACTTCTCAAGAGGTTCTACCTTCTGTTGAAAGTAAACCTTTCATTTCAAATAAAACTGAAATGGAGGAGCCTGCCACTGCTATAAAAAAGCCACAACCTTATCGAATGGACTTATAATAATTCTTCATGAAAATCCTTCCTAAAACTGACAATGATCTTAAAGCTCCCATCACTTTTTTTTGTAAAGATTGTCAAAAAATAGTGGACGCTACGCCGGTTGGCAATAAGTTCGTTTATCGATGCAAAGTATGTGGAACTAAGAACGTCGCCTTTGGTACGGAAAAATCGGTAAAAAATTTTTTCCATATTAAAGATCCCAACCAGGCTTTCCGCCAAATGACGGAAGAAGAAAAAAAGGCTATGAATGCGGATAAGTTATAGTTTTATGGAATTTTTCAGACCTACGAGTATTGAAGCACTTTATGATGATATTGATGTTTTTAGTGGACCAAATATTGTCCAAGGTAGCTATAAAGGTAATTACACGGTCATAACTAAAAATGGTGACCGATTGTCGGTTATCATTACTTATGAAGGCGGACTTTTTTCCGAATCCATCACTTTAACTCCCCTTACTATCTCAGGAACCCGCTTTAAAAAAGGGCATGAGATTCATAGAAAGCTAAGTAAAAATGAGACAATTGATTTAATAAAAAATGTTGCTGTTTTTTTTAAGCCTCATAGTTACCAGTTGAAAGATAATGAATAGTTTTTAGCCGTGGCTCGTAAATACTTCCATTTTTTCATTGAGGAGGAGTTACTGCCGTATTTTTTCTTGAAGACATGTGGTATAATTATAAGACATTACATCATTTCTTTATGGATGTTTTGGGAAAACTTGAACCAGAATCTGATGCTGATAGCAAAGTGATCGGAAAAGTTCTTTTTCAAACTTTTTCTCGCTTACTCGATGGCGACAAACCAAGAACCCTTAATGTTAAAGGTTTGCCCGTCCATGTTCGACAGGGTACTGACACCGTTGTCGTGGTTGTTGATAAAAATTCTCAAGCCACTGTGGCTGACATTATTTCTATTACCCGTGGAGGTATTATCCGGATGGCCACGGTCGGCAGCAAGGAAACCAAGCCACCAAGTGATCAAGAAGCTTTACTCGCCGCTAAGAAGCTTAGCTTAGAACTTCCAAGTACCCATTAGATTTTCTTTAACGGAGCAATCGAAAGTGCCAGTTTTTTCGTTCCATATTGAGGATTGTTAAAAGCGATCGTTGCTATTCCTCCTGTTATGGCGATTACGTTTCCCTGACCAAAGGTGTTGTGCTCCACCCGGTCTCCGACCTCAAAATCAATACTTGGTTCTTCGTTTAGATTTATGGTTGGAACCGAGTCGTACTCTTCGTAAGGGACCGGTGTGTATCCGAGGTTGCTTTCGCCTATTGGAGCTACTGGACGCTTATGGCGGGTTGTCGTTTCTAAAATTTCTTCCGGGATGTCCTGTAAAAATTGAGAAGGAGCATTTGAGTTTATTTCACCATAAAACATTCGACTTTTTGCTCTTAATAAATACAGTTTATCTTTGGCCCGCGTAATAGCCACATACATGAGGCGGCGCTCTTCTTCGAGTTCATTGGGTTCAAGAAGACTGCGGGAGTGCGGCAGGATTCCTTCCTCCAATCCGACAATAAAAACCGTAGGGAATTCGAGGCCTTTTGCTGAATGGATCGTCATTAATGTGACGGCATTGTCGCCGGTATTGAGCGTATCGACGTCAGCAATGAGCGCAATTTCTTCAAGAAAAATGCTGAGTGATATTCCCGGCTCCAGTTCATCATACTTGCTCGCTACCGAAATAAGTTCATAAATGTTTTCAAGGCGGGCTTCCCCTTCGGCCGTGCCATCATCCAAAAACGCCTTGTATCCCGAGTACTCAAGGACATGTTTTATTAACCCTGAAGCAGAGAATTCACGATTCGTTTTTTGAAGGTCCCGTACGAGTTCCGTGAACCGTTTAATCGCTTCCGTTTTCGCATCCTGTAAATCCGGCAAAGGTTCCGAAATTTCTCCGAAAGGTGAATGTATTGTTTCCTCTTTAGAGGTTATTTTTTCCATCGCCTGGAAAAGAGATATTTCCTGTTGTATCGAATATTTTTGGAGCGTTTCAATGGTTTTTGGTCCTATTTTTCGAGGTGGAGTGTTAATGATTCGCATCAAACTGACGGAATCGTTGGGATTTTGGATAACCCGAAGGTAGGAAACCATATCTTTTACTTCCTTGCGTTCATAAAATTTGATGCCTCCGACTATTTTGTAGGGTATTCCAAAGCGCAAGAAGGCTTCTTCTATTGATCGGGATTGAGCGTTCGTGCGATAGAGGGCGACAAACTGTGTGTAGTCTTTGTCTTCATGGCCTCGCAGGTGGTCCTGTATTTTTCTTGCGACGAATTCGGCTTCTCCCCGTTCATTTTCTAAAGCTTCATGGACGATTTTTTCACCTCCTTCACGTTCCGTCCATAATTTTTTATCTTTTCGAAGGCGATTTTTTATTATGATCGAATGCGCGGCGGTTAAAATCGGCTGGGTGGAGCGATAGTTTTGCTCCAGCACCACTGTCTTGGCTTCCGGGTAATCTTTTTCGAAGTTGAGGATATTTTGGATGTTAGCTCCCCGAAAACTATAAATGCTCTGATCTGAATCTCCGATAACGCAGAGATTCCGATATTTCGCGGCCAAAAGATTCGTCAAAATGTACTGAGCTTCATTGGTATCCTGATACTCATCCACCGAAATATACTGAAATTTTTCCTGGTAATGCTCCAACACCTTCGGTTGTGTTCTGAAGAGCTCAACACTTTTCATGATAATGTCGTCAAAGTCGAGAGCATTATTTTTTTGAAGGGCTGCCTGGTATTTTTCATACACTTCCGCCACCTTCTCCGTAAAGAAACTATTGGCGAATGGTTGATATCCTTTTGGTGTTATGAGCTGGTTTTTAGCATTGGAGATGTGCGATAAAATGGCCCGAGGCGCGAACTGTTTGTCGTTGAGTTGTAAGTCTTTCATGATTTGCTTCACCACAATCTGCTGGTCAGCCGTATCGTAAATGACGAACGAATTTTCGTAGTTCAAAAGGTGAATGTATTGCCGTAAGATACGGACGCAGGTCGCGTGGAAGGTTCCGATTTGGGGCAGTTCAAGGGATTTTCCTCTCGATGAATCCGCCATGGTCGCTTCCGGATATTGCGAAAAGTCGAAAAGTGAGTCCATAGGGGCAGCCGGCATATTTATTTTTGCTTCAGCCGGTTCACTTGATTTCAAGAGTTTGGTGATACGCTCTTTCATTTCATTGGCCGCTTTATTCGTGAAGGTAACGGCCAAAATATTCCAGGGATTTATATTTTTTTCACGGATCAAATAAGCAATCCGGTGGGTCAACGCTCGGGTTTTTCCGGAACCGGCCCCTGCGATAACGAGCAAGGGGCCTTGCGTATGAAGAGCAGCTTCCTGCTGCTTTTTATTGAGTTTTGAGATGAGATGGGACACGGGCTATTGACAAAATTATGATTTCTTTTTAAATTGTGTAAAACGAGTATTAAGATTAAATATTATGGCCCTCGATGCTGCCGCTGATGTCGCTTGCACCTACGAAACTGAACTTTATGCCGCTCCGCCCCCAGTTCTAAGCCTTGACGTTAGCGCCGAGACAGGTTCTGAAGCGATTGGGATTATAGACGGGAAAAAGCCCGATGTTAAGAAAAAGGTAATAAAACTTAAAAAAGAAAAATCTGCCGAACAGATTGAGTTGGAAACACTAATAGCACAGTTTGAAATGGCTCTTAGCAAAGGGGTTGAAGGGATACACTCAAAGGATATTACCCGAACAAAAGCTAAAATTCTGTGCATTGCTTTAAGAGCCCTTGAGTCTAAATTTATATGCCCTCAAGTGATTTGGATGTTTTTATCTAGTACTGCGCCTTCAAGATTTCGTCCCGCTCATGCTACCAGTATTCACACTATGCTCCTTGAAGGGAGAAATCCTCAAGATATTATTGCAGCAGCACTTGCGAGCGGTCCAGCCGTAGCTGAGCGCAGGAGTTATTCAACGGGTGCTGAATGTCGACCGACTACTCAACGGACAACTTTTGAAGAAGAACCAGCGTCCAGTACGTTTTCCGGC
>CAYSYL010000074.1:4169-6237 GCA_964435355.1 uncultured Candidatus Peribacteria bacterium
CACGTGCCACTGTCGTCCCAACCTCAGCAAATGAGTAGGTGAATTCGGCATCTTCGGGGAGCATGCGGACACATCCGTGGCTTCGCTTTGTTCCAATATGATTAAGCGCTTCACGCCAGAAGACTCCTTTGTCGTTTCCAAGGCTCGGGAGAGCGTGAAAGCCGTAGCCTCCTCCTTTAAACATCATGAATTTTGGCATGATATAGTAGGGCTTTTTCGAAGCGACTCGAACTTCCTGCTTCGAAAGAATTGAAAAATTGCCGGGAGGCGTTGGCGTTTTATTGGTTCCCGTGCTTACGGGAAATTCACGAAGAACGATGTCTCCGATTTTCACTTTCATTCGTTGCTCCGACAAATCGACATGAATGTTTTTTTCTCCGGTCAGATCGATTCCCGCCAGGTCGGCACTTTTTTCAAAATAGGCTAAAAGAGATCGTTTTTCGTCGTCTATTTTTGGCTCTCCCACTTTAATATCAGTTTTCAGGAGACCATCGTTCATCCAGGTTACTCCATCGATAACTGGGGCAAAGAATTCCCGGTAAAGGCCATCTTTATCGGGAGCCTGGCTCCAGAAGGTAAAGATCGCCATTTCTCCGGGATTGACCCGCTTGGTTTCCATGACTATCCGATTTGAGGTCAGCCAGTTACTCTTCCACATGAGGTCTTTGGTGAAGAAAGGACTGGCTCTATCCCGTAATTTTTCTGTTCCTAAATGGGTGAAAGAGGTGTTACACCCGCTTTTTTCTGAGAACCAAGGGACATTGCCATTATTTATGACAAATACTTTGCTTTCAAAAAGTTCTTTTTTTGCTACTATCCCTTTTTTTCGAATACTCAAAAAATGAGCTTTATATTCCGGCTTTTCGGGCATTTCAAAAGAACAGTCGACCGCTTTGACCTCACTTTTTTCTGTCATTACTGGCTCCGTTTGATTTATGGGTGGTGGGAGTGTTTCTTTTTTAGGAAGTGCTGTTCCTCCTCCTTCATAATTTTTTTCTATGTGGGTTTTTGGCGAGGTATATATTTGTTTATACGTATCCATCAGCTTTTCCTGCAGCAATTGTTGATTTGATGAGGCAATTTCTACATTTTTGGTAGTCGTTGGTTGAAGTGAATAGTCGACGCGTCGAAAACCTTTGGCAGAGACCGTCAGGGGGAACAAAATTACAAGGATCACAAGGGAAGAAAGAAGTTTGTTTTTCATATGTTTTTATTTTTATATTATAATATATTGACATTTTTTAGAGTTTTTGTCAAAATCATGTCTACATTTTTAACTTAGATGTATGAATCTTGAAGAAAATTCTTCAGTTGATGCCCACGATCAGATTACTCCGACTCCTTCCCCTACCGTTGATACTGCGGATGTACACAAAATACTTAAAGTGGTGGGTGATAAAGGGGCATTAGAACTCATGCAGGGGCTTTCCCATGAAAGACATTTTGCTATTGGTAGAGCTATTGGCAGAACAGAAGCAAGAAGCAATTCTTGGCATTTAGGAGGCGGAATATTAATCGGCGCTGCACTATCAATTGGCATAAGTCACTATAGTGATACGATTCTACAAATTATTAATAGTAGGCCTGATGTTATCGCGGAGCCTCTTCCAACGGCGCCTCCTACGTCGACTCCTGCTCCAAAACCTATTCATGAGATTATTATTTCGGATTCACTGCCAAACAACAATGATGCTTTACGATGTCGTGATATAGCTCAGGGTCTTCGCTTTAAAGATAATAAATTTTTAGAAAGAATACAAAGGGAGAAGGCTATTGGCTGCCTTGGTTCGATAGAAGATGGTTCCATTGATTTGGATGAAACGCTCAAGCGTTGCAACAAAACTCCTGCAAAGGCGGCTCTTGAAACAGCTATACGTGATTTGAGGGACAAATATCCTCCGTGCACATCGGGAAAAAAATAATTCTTCGAACTATAAAAATACCTTTTAATCTTTTTATGGTAAAAGATACAAATGATTTAGATGGAGCAGTAGCCGCTCAAGATCCTCCTCAAGCTGAAGAGCCGATTCATTTAGAAGGTGATTTTACGTCGCCGAAAGTTGATGAA
>CAYSYL010000075.1:0-6194 GCA_964435355.1 uncultured Candidatus Peribacteria bacterium
GACTGACCCACTATGGACTGATGGACGGCCCCGGCTCTTCATGAGCAACACATGAAGGGATTTTCATAAGACAGCTCTCTCTCGCGGAGGGCTGGGGCCGGAAACTTTGCTTAATACTTATTAATTATTTTTTATGCAACTACAAATAATTTTCGACAGGGTAAAAGAAAAAAAGACACGCCAGAAGTTTTTACGCAAAGAGGTTCGCGAAGTTTTGGATGGTAACCAAGAACTAGAAGAGATAGAAACAAAAATAAAAGCACTTCGCGAGCGCAGGAAACAAATTTTACTTGCCATTGAGCAGGATATGAAAGCCCAAACCGAAGAAATAGAGACTTTAAAAATAGACATAGCGAGCGACATGCGACTTCTTTCCGATGCGGCTATGTCAATGCTCATGAAAGGCGAGCGCGTGGAAGTGGTAGACCAGTATGGCAACGCCTACGATCCGGAATTTAAAGTGGATTTTAAGAAGGCTTAGTATGAAAAAAATGTTTTTAGTTTTAAAAATCTGGTTTTTAATCAAAGTGCTTAGACGCAAATATCATTTATCCATGGATATAGGTCAATTGGGTTCCGATAGAACAGTCTTTTTGATTTTTGAACAGCGAAAAAATGGCGAAATTTATTTAGTTGATGAACATTTTGTATGAACCAAGACTATATCCCATGCCGCTGGTGCGGCAAACCAAGCGACGACACTCACCACTTATTCCGGCGCTCAACCAGCCCGGAAATGATCGACGACCCAAATAATAAAGTTCGTCTTTGCCGGTTGTGCCACGAGTACGCCACCAAGTACAAAGAAGTCGAACAGTTATTCCAATACTATTTTTTCCTCAAACCGGAGCAAGAAAAAATCACCGTCGATTACGTCGCCCGATCAATGCAGGATATGAGCTATTTGTCGCCACGAGACGTGTGCCGCTTCCGAAACTTTCTCGCTGGTCAATATAACTTCCTAAGCTCGCGTTTTCAAGAATTGGAGCGTATGGAACCGTTCGCATGGGAACAGCTACGAAAAACGGTCAAAAGCGATGCTCGGGCCGACAAGTTATACCGCCACACGGAGCAGGGAATTGAACAAAATGACCTAAAACTGGAGCTTAAAAAGATGGAAAAATTACTATCAGCGCTCAAAACGAACCATGAGCAACTCATGAAAGAGGGAAATTTTGCAGGGATATGATCACCCTAAAACTCAATCAAGTCTGTCTCGGCAAAAGAGTTGTACGCTGTCGGCGCATACCCCACAACATGAGCAATAGCCGGATGCACTGGATGACACGGAACAAATGGAATCAAGCGTGGAAAGAAGAAGTGGGCAATGCCGTAATGATACAACGCCGAGAATTTTGGAAACTACCTTTAGAACACGCGAAAATAACAATAGTTTTTTTCACCACCCGAATGATGGACTACGACGGAGCGTACAATGCGGCTAAACCTCTACTTGACGGGTTAAAAGTGAAAGACGGCGCCGGGGTGATAATTGACGACAGTCCGAAATATATCGATTTAATAGTTAAACAGGAGAAAAGCACTCACCGAATAGACGAACACGTCGAAATAACAATCGAAAAATTATGAAGCAAATCATTAACAAAGTTCAAGGTTGTAATACGGCCCCCATGGAAACATTTCGTCATTTTCAAGGGAACCTCAAAACTATTGAATCTAAAAACCTTAAAAAGCTTAAAGAAAGCATAATCCGAAAGGGATTTACCGCACCGCTTTTTATTTGGCAAAACAATATTCTCGATGGACACCAGCGCAAAATAGCCCTTGAGTCGTTAAAACAAGAAGGTTATCAAATACCAGAAATTCCCTATGTAATTATTGAGGCAACCAGTGAGCGTGAAGCAAAGGAAATTTTGCTTACTTATGCCAGCCAGTACGAAGACGTGGATAGAGCAGGGCTTGAGGAATTTATAAAAGAGGCCAGCCTATCTGCTTTTGATTTGGATGAATTTACCGTACTGCCGCTTGATCATATTTTGGAGGCAGAAGTTGAAGAGGATAACTACGAGATAAATCTATCTACTGAACCAAAAAGCAAGCTCGGGGATGTTTATCAGCTGGGAAAGCATCGTTTGATCGTGGGTGATTCAACTGATCCTAAGGTATGGGAAAAGCTCATGGATGGAAAAAAAGCGCAAATGTGTTTTACCGATCCACCGTATAACGTCGACTATCATAGCCGTGGAGAGAATCTAAAAAGCAAAGGCAAATCCAGTATCGAAAACGACAAGATGGAAGATGGCGCATTCGAGCATTTTTTAACTGACTTTAGCGTGCAGCTTGCGGATCATATCGAAGAAAATGCTGGAGTTTATGTCTGCTACAGTTCGAGCAAACATATTCAGTTTGAAAACGCACTCAAAAACGCCGGATTCGCGATAAAGAATCAAATTATTTGGGTTAAGGAAATCGCAAGCATGGGTTGGGGTGATTATCGGTGGCGACACGAACCGATCCTTTACTGCACCTTAGATAACGGTAAAGGTACATTTTTTAATGGTGATCGTACGCATACCACCGTAATGGGCGATAAAGAAGGGAAAATAAAACATGCCGGTGAGAGCGTTTTGGTCCAGATTAACGGCCAATCCTATGAAGTAGTGGGCGAAGGATTAAAAATTTTAAAGGTTAAAGATGGGCTAACTACGATTTGGAGAGAAAAGAGAGAAAGTAACTATGAACACCCCACACAAAAACCCATTGATTTGGTGAAAAGAGCTTTGCTCAATAGCTCAAAAAAAGGGGATATCGTGATTGATCCATTCGGTGGGTCCGGCGCGACCCTTATCACCTGCGAAAAAACAGATCGAGTATGTTTCACCATAGAGCTCGATCCAGCGTTTGCGGATGTGATAATCGACAGGTGGGAAAAACTCACTGAGCAAAAAGCTATTAAAATTTAATTTTAAACCTATGATAACCCAATGTTCAAATTGCCCGGCGCGGTACAACAATGAAACTGTCGATCATTGTCCGCTGTGCATGGAAAATAAGTTTATTCAATCTAAACCAGTAAACAATTCTCCGCAGGTACAAAAATATTACCAGCGGCAAAATGTTGCTAACAAAAAACTATATGGCCAAGAAAAAAAAGACCAAAGCTAAAGAACCAAAAACCACAGAAGAGAAGAAGCTGGAACGTAAAAATGCCCTAGCTCTTCTTGAGGAGCCGTACGATGAAGATGACGAAGCTCAGAAAGAATATATTGAGCATGATAGAACCGGAAGACCAACAAAAATGACTAAACAAAGACTCCAAAAACTTGAGAATGCTTTTAAAATAGGCTGTACGGATAGGGAAGCGTGTATTCATGCAGGTATTGCACTGCAAACCCTTTATAACTACGCAAAGAAATTTCCGGAGTTTCTAGAGCAAAAAGAGGATTGGAAGGAGAACCTTGTAATTCAGTCGCGAGCTAACCTTGCGGCCGCCTTAACCCTTAAACGAAGCGTGTCTGATTCGTGGGAGTACTTAAAGAGCAAGCGAAAGGCAGAATTTGCACAAATGAAGGTCGAGGCCGAGGTGGAAAAGAAGCTCACAGTTAAAGAGCTGGAAGACATGCAGAACGGCAATTTTGAAATCGAGGATGAAGAATAAATATGCTTAAATTCACCAAGCGCGACCAAGAAACATTCCTCAATAGGCGCTGGCGGTTGAATCACATGTATTGGATACGTGCGGAAAATAAAAAACTGCAGCAATTTAAATTCAACCATGTTCAAGAAATACTTTTTTCTGAGGCTGAAAAGAAAAATTTCCGTGGAATTCGAGAGCTGGACCTAAAAGGGCGCAAACTCGGGGTGTCTACATTCTGGGAAATATTTTATTTGGATGACACCATGATGGTGCCGAATACAAATTCTGCAATTATTGCTCACCGAAAAGATGACGTACAAAAATTATTTCGTATTGTTAAGCTGGCTTATAAACATTGCCCGAAAACAATCATACTTGAAAATGGTCGTGAATGGCATAAACCGGAAGCGAGCTATGATAATAAGAATGAGCTAGTGTTCGATGGCATAAATTCAACCATTTATGTGGCTTTAGATGTGCGCGGGGGTACTCCAAATAACCTGCATATATCTGAAGCGGCGCATATTAGCGACCCGGATAGAATAAAAGCATCGCTCGGATCGGTGCCGAGTATCGAGTTTGGTTCAAATATTACTATAGAATCGACCGCAAACGGTATGGGTGACTGGTTTCAAGAGACACATACAGATGCAGAGAACGGTAAAAATCACTATGTAGCACGTTTTTTCCCATGGTTTATTGATCCCAAACACTCTATTAGCCCACCTGCTGATTTTAAACCTACACCGGATGAATTAAAAATGGTTGAAAAGGTTATTGAAAGATACGGAGTAACGCTTACCTATGGTCAGATTTATTGGTATAGACTTTCTAAATACGAACAAAAAAAGTTAATGCTCCAAGAGTTTCCGACATTTCGAGAGGAAGCCTTTTTATTTGCTGGTAACTTGGTATTTGATGAGGAAGCTGTACGTTCCATCGTTCCAAAAAACCCATTACGGGTATTGGATGGTTTGAGTATTTGGCAAGAAACAAAACCAAACAGACAGTACATTATGGGCGTTGATCCGTCGGAAGGCGTAGGAGGAGATTTTAGTGTGATTGAAATATTCGATAAATTGACGCTTGAACAGGTCGCAGAGTTTCACAATAACGAAACATCACCCGGTGACCTTGCGCGGCTTGTGGATAAGTTCGGAAGATTTTATAATGATGCGCTCGCTGTTGTTGAAAGTAACAATCATGGCGGCACTGTTTTAGATAATTTAAAATATACATACCCAAACATCTTTTTTAATGTAGTTTTAGATGAAAAAATGAACCGTAAAACTAAGAAATTGGGTTGGTGGACCAAGGGTGGACCGGGCGGAAATCGTGATTTAATACTTGATGAATTTGAGGAGTTGGTATTCAACAAGACAGTTCGTATAAATTCTGGTATACTTAAGTCGGAGCTGATGACGTTTGTTACTGACGAGAATGGAAAGCGTCAAGCTAAGACCGGAAAACACGACGATACAATTTTGGCTTCTGCAATAGCGCTGAAAGTTGCACGAATGCCGCGAACATCCATTGGGGTGTTTGCGTTGCATTAGTATGACTTTATTACAGCGCTTTTTTAATTTATTGTCTGAGCGTAAGACTACGCCCAGCCCCACAGCCGGATCAGTCGGGTATTCTCTATTAAACGAGATAACCCAGCCGATCAACAGCATATCACTTGCAGGCGCGAGAATCAGCACTGACAGTTTCTTTACTATGTGGAGAAACAACGGTGATGTTTTTGCATGTGTACGTGAACTCTATCAGAACGTAGGCTCGGCAGGCATTACGTTTCTAAATAAAAATAATTCTTCCAAAGACCCGGATCAAGACGAAGTTAAAATTGCCACGGCGATTTTTGCCAATCCGAAAAAATTCCGAGAATTAAAAAAAGAACTTATCAAAGACGTTGAAGTAACCGGCAACGCTTATTTTCTAATCGTGAAAAGTGCTGGTGACGGCAAGGTTATCGGACTTCAAAATATTGATCCTCGAACCATTACTGTCGTAACGGATAAATATGGCAATATTCAGCGCTGGATTCAGCGAGTGCAGAGCGAAACTCAAGAGTACAAGCCTGAGGAAGTTCTTCATTTTAAACGCATTAAAGACCCTAACAGTCCGGTATTTGGCCTGTCTCCATTAGAGCCTATTGTTTGGGAAATTCGTACTGATTTATCCGCTGTAGTAAGCAACTACGCATTTTTTCAGAACGATGCGCAACCGGCCGCACATTATATCATCGACGAAAATCTATCTGACGCGCAGATGAATTCTGTGGTTGACATGATTCGCAGACAGTTGCAGGGCAGCGAGAACAGGCATAAGAGTCTGATAATGAAAGGAATCAAGGAAGTAAAGCAGCTTTCCATATCTCAAAAAGACATGGAGTTTTCTGTTTTGCGAAAATTCACTACCGAAAAAGTGTGTGCCACCTACGGCGTGCCGAAGGCGATTCTCAACTACACTGACGGCGTGAATTATTCAAACGGAGAAAATCAAGATAAGAAATTTTGGGAAGGAACTATTGAACCTTTGGAGGATGAAATAGAAGAATTCTTCAACTCCGTAGTGTTTCCAGCTATTGGACTAA
>CAYSYL010000076.1:0-6098 GCA_964435355.1 uncultured Candidatus Peribacteria bacterium
GTATAAAGGTATTCTGTGAATATTAAGATTTTTTGAAAAACCGCCGGGAAGAAAATGGCCCGGCGGCTTTTTGAAAAATTTGATGTATTTATAAAATTGGAATTTGTCTTGTCAAATATGAAGGAAGTAGTACTATGTGGGTCGAAATCTAATGTTTTCTGTGTATGGGGAAGTTGGAGGAGCAGGATTTTCAGGGAATTGATTTTAAAGGAGAGGTTTCTTCTGAGGAATTGAAGGAACTGATGGGTGTTTTGGGTATTACCAGCACGGAATTACGTCGTTGGATGAGGCGGACGGAGACGGGACTTTTTTTGCCTCGAGGAATGGATCCGATTGAGGGTGGGAATCCACTGGAAGATCTTCGTCATATTTTAACGAGTGAAGCTTTCGATCGAAGAACTCTTCATGGGATTTTGGAGAGTGTTCGAACTAAAGCGATGGGGCGGCTTCGAGTGGGAGGTTTTGAAAGAAGGGGAGAGGCTGGGTTGCTTATGCCGGAAGATTCTGACGAGCATAAAGAAGGTCCAAGACTTATTACTTCTTTAGAGCAATTTACCGAAGCTATCACGGATGCCGTTCTTCGATGGCATTCCGGAAGCGAGGTCCCCCATTTGTACATGAGTATTGAAGGGCTTTCTGGTAGCGGGAAGAGTAGCATGGCCCTTGAAGCGGTGGAGAATGCGGTGGCTCGCATTCCCCATGTCCCTTTTTCGGTTATTGCCGCTGACGATTTTTTGCAGACGGAAAGAGGCAGTAATCTTCGAGGGGTTCAGACGTATTTGCCGGATAATTTGTTTTGGGCTACCTATCGTTCGAAAGAGGCGGTTCAACGATTGCTCCTTCAAATTTGTGAAGCTAACGGGAAAGGAATGAGGGCTACTTTTGATCGAATGTATAAACGTTCAAATGGGAAAGGTATTGTGAAGCCCGGAGAGGTGATTATCCCTCCCGGAAGACGGGTGATTATTCTGGAAGGGACAGATAGTACGGATACCCTTGAGGTGTTGCGTAATGCCGGTGTTCCGATGCTTGAGATTTTTAAGCATACTCCCGTGTATGTATGTGTTCAACGGCTTCGAGGACGAGATGGCAGGGTTGTTACCACTGCTACCAATGAGGATTTTCGCCACAAAGAGATAGGACGCCTGGATGAGCGTATTGCGCCCAGAGGCAAAGAAGTTGATATCGTTTTGGAATAAAGATTTTTCTGGATTTTTAGGAGTGACTGTTTCATTGACTTTCTTTGGTATCCCTATTATTTTTTAACTGGTATTTAAAGCTTTCCTTTAATGGATGACTCCCCTCGAAAACGAAAAATTTTGGTGGTTGAGGATGATAAACTTCTTCTCAAGATTTGTCGTATTAAATTAGAACAGGAGGATTTTGAGGTAGTAACGGCTTTAGACGGGGAGGAGGGTCTCAAGTTGGTTGAAAAAGAGCGGCCGGATTTGGTTTTGCTGGATATTGTCATGCCGAAGAAGAACGGCCTAGAAGTATTGGAGGTATTGAAATCGCGATCCGATTTGAAAGCTATTCCTGTCATTGTTTTTTCCAATCTTTCCAATAAGGCGGATGTCAAAAAAGCTTTGTCGCTTGGTGCTTTGGAGTACTTCATCAAAACGGATATTTCCCTTGACTTACTGGTGAGTAAAATCAGGAAATATCTTGGTTAATTTTTACAGTGATCCATGACAATGCTGGCGACGTCGTGGATTTTTAAATGTGATTTTACCAAGTAATCGACCGCTCCAAGTTTTTTTGCTTTGTCCTTATCCCGTTGATCGTTGATGGCCGTGAGAATGACGATTTTTATATTTTTCGTGTTCGTATCGGTAGTAAGTTTTTTTAACGTATCGAATCCGCTCATTCCAAGAATTAAAAGATCCAATACGATGATATTCGGTGAATTTTTTTTTGCCATTTCAAATCCTTTTTCACCTTCTGTCGCGGTACTGACACTGAAGCCCACTTTTTCAAAAGCGGATTTGTATAATTCTATGAGGAGAGGATTGTCTTCAATTAAGAGCAAGTTTTTTTTGGTGCGCATGAGGGAAAGTTTTAAAGAGTGGTTTCAGGAAGAAGTATGGCGAAAGTGGATCCTTTTCCTTCAACGGAAGAGAAATCTATTTTCCCGCCCATTTTTTCTACCAGCATTCTGGTAATAAATAGTCCAAGTCCGGTTCCAAGTACATCTCCGGTTTTTTCATTGGTGGCACGGAAGAATTTTTCAAATATTTTTTCCTGCTGATTTTCCGGTATGCCATAACCGGTATCCCTTATTTCAAGCATCATGTTATTTTCAATCGGGAAAAGAGTGATAAATATGCTTCCTTTTTCCCGGTTATATTTAAGAGCATTGGTGAGAAGGTTCATGATGACCTCTTTTATTTTTTTATCGTCGACGAGTACGGGTTTGATGTTTGGTTTGATGCTGAGATTTATTTTAATTTGATGTTTTTTTGCCTGTGGTAAAAGTTCATCAATGATGGATTGTATGATGGGGAGTATGTTGGTTGGCTGAACGGCTATTTGCATGGTTCCCGCTTCTGAGCGGGATATTTCCAGCAGGTCGTTGATAAGTTGTGCCAAATGATTGGTGGCAGCGCTCATGTAATTGATGTTTTCCTGCATGTCCTGCGGCAGGGTAGTGCTGGATTTTGTAATAAGGTCCAGAAAACCTTTTATGGCTGTTACCGGCGTTCGAAGTTCATGCGATGCGATGAATACGAATTCATCTTTCAAGCGGGCGATATCTTTGGCCTTTGCCAATTCCCTACGTTGAGATTTTTGCAATTCGCTCGTTCTTTCTTCCACTCTTTTTTCCAACTCTTTGTTGAACTTTTTAATCTGTTCATATGATTTTGCATTTTGTATGGCTATCCCTGACTCTGAGGCAAGGATGTTCAAAAAGTCGATATCCTGACTGTTGTATATCTCTCCGGAAAGTTTCGGTCCTAATATGAGTATGGCAACATTTTCGGATTTTACTCGGATGGGGATGACGATGGAGATATCGTTTTCGCGCAAGAATTTTTTATCACTGTTTTCCGCGAGTTCATCAAAAATGAGGGAAGAGGGCTTGTTTAGGTAGTTATTGAAAAAGGTGAGGAATTTTTTATTTGAGAGACTGCTTTTCTTATATTCATGAGTGAAGAACTCGCTTACCTGGTTATTTTCAATCATGAGGAAACTTCCTTTACTGATAGACATATTTTTAGTGAGCAGTTTGAGGATGTCCGTCGACATATGAGACAGTTCGATACTCTGTGTCATGACGTGAGTAACTTCATTGAGGAGTTTTTCGCGATCGTAATATCCTTTATAAAACAGTCGGTTGGTAATTTTCCCGAGCCATCGTAGGATCGGTTGGAAACTGAGGGCTGCAAAAATTGAAATGAATAAACTGATGCCGGCTGTTACGGGATCGATGGTGGATCGCAGGATGGTTTGAATGATAAGGAAGAGTGAGAAGGCATAGATTCCTGCTGCCATGAAAATAAACACAAGGAAAGCGACGGCTCTTGCTAAAATGAGACGAATATCCAGGAAACGGTATTTCGCTATAACGTAGAATGAGGAGAGGGCGATGGGGTATAAGAAAAGGGGACTCCAGAGGAACTGATCGATGTATCCATAAATCGGCAAGACGACATTGCTGAGAAGAAAACCGATCATGGTGGGAACGAAAACCCAAAATGAGTATTCGAAGCGGAGGCGGTCTAGTCCCTTGAGTGTGAAGTTTTTAATGGCTCCCACGATAAGGGTGAGACACGGCATTCCAAATACGAAGTAGAGGTAAAAATTGTACCAGGCACCGAGTGTTACAACGGGGCCGTTTGCTGTGGCCGTTTCCATTTCATCGATGAGCGGTGTGGCCATCGTAATGAAAATGAGGAATATATTCGTGATCCAGAAAAGATAGAGAATCCATTTAGGTACCTTAAAGCTGGGAACCGGGAAGTAATGGAAAAATCCTAAAATTCCTATGGAAAATATGGCTCCCGCCGCATAATTTAACCTTCCAATAAATAGCAGGTAACTTCCAAGATCGACATAAAAATAAAGATGCAGTGTCACCTGCCATAAAAACAGCCCGATAAAAAATATGATGAAGTACTGGTTTATTATTGATCGCAGGTCTCTTTTTAATGCGAAAATCAACAGAAGAAAGTAGGAGGCCCCGATAAAATAGTAGATGGCTTCTAGCATGAGGTGGTTTTAAAAGTTTCGAGCGGTAAAATTTTCTATTTCAGGAAAAGCATTAAGCGTAAAATTGATAGCTGTTCCAGGTGGAAAACCTCTACAGGTGTATGTTTGACTCACTAATTTCGCAGTATTTCGATCTATGACAACACGTGTCCCTGAAGTCGTCCAATGATGCCATGCGTGTATTATTCCATTTCTATCATGGGATATTGGGCTGGAATCTGTCCGCATGTTAAGTTCTGGAGTCAAATCTAATAAGAACTTTTCCGCTCTTTGAGGGCCAATTTCTCCTTTAATATTACCGACAATCTCTAGTCTTTGACGGACAACATGGGGTGCCAGATTTTCCCATTCAGGATTGCCTGGTTTGGAACTCCATTTATGTACTACCTTACTAGCTCCGAAAAATTCACTGGCTTGTTGTATGAGTGCTTGGTCGATTTCTGGTTCGCCAATATGTTCTCCGGTAATATCAATGGTAATAAAAGGGGGATGGTATGTTCCATTCCTATCCGTTTCTGAATCCCATACGTATAGATGTGCTGCGCCAGGTTCATTGTTTTGATTGGTGAAGGCGGCCCATCCTGATTGTCCGTATTCTGGACATAAAATAACGCTTGGATTTTCAACAGGGTTTGCAAGAAGTACACCATCTGTCATTTTTTTAAAATACTCTCGTATTATTGTTTCACTTTCAGGTCCTTTGCCAATCTCTCTTTCTTTTTTAAGCAACATTTCAATGACGAGAGTTTCGGGAGCTCTAAGATGATCCATAAAGATTTTTATAAAGAATAAGTATTATCAATCACCCGCTGAACGGTGGTGTAAAATTGAACTTCAGGTGAGCCCTCTGCGGGAGTTCCCATTATGAAACCTGAACGAATGAGACTTTTTTCTGCCGGACTTCCAACTAAGGTGTGACCGGTTGCCCGTATGGATGCCTCTTGCGATTTGTGGTTTCTGGCAGCTACATTAAGGGCGTGCATGAGAGGGACGGCGACTTTTGACTTTCGGTATTCCGGTAAAACGCCCCATTCGGCTATATTGAAAATTTGATCCTCTT
This sequence comes from uncultured Candidatus Peribacteria bacterium, assembly GCA_964435355.1. Classification (GTDB taxonomy): domain Bacteria; phylum Patescibacteriota; class Gracilibacteria; order UBA1369; family UBA1369; genus CAYSYL01. The sequence continues at coordinate 5,270 of CAYSYL010000076.1, forward strand.
TGCTGATGGGAGTTTTTAAAGTTTCTTCGAATTGTCGAAGATATTCGTCAAAAGAGACGGTTATTCTCGGCATGGTATCTCCGCGGCCGTGAATTATTTTATCCTGGTATCCTTTTTCGGCGGTCGTGAATTCTCCCATGCTGAAGCCAAGCATTTCATCTTCTTCATTTTCGAAGAGCAACCCGATCACCACGTCTCTTTGAAATAATTGGCGTAACTCTTCGATGGTTTCCCCTTGATCATAAAAAGTTTCCATCGGTTTTTTGCACTCAGGACAACAGAAATCTTCAGGATTTTGGATGATCAACTGGTCGGCTTGTGGTGATTTCATGCCATCGGGAAGCTGCTTTTGCGTTTTGCAATCTCCACAAAAAAGATACTCCTTCCAGGGTTCTCCTCCGTAGACTGATCGATATAAATATGAAAGTTTTGGTAAATCCGAATCAAGCTTTCCTTCGCGAACTAATTTTTTTAACTGACTTGAGCCGCTTATTGTTCCAATAAAAAATTTGTCATTTTTTTGCTGAATATTCAGTACTCCTTCATCTTGCAAATGCTCATATCTTTTTTTCATGTTTGTTTTAGTAGTGATTGAAGAGAATAAATCCATAATAAAAACCTCGTGCTATTGTACAGAAATAGCCAGTTTAAAGGCAATGAAGCGAGCTTCTTTTTCAATATATGTCCAGCGAAAACTCGACATGATGGAAAATTATTCCGTCGTTTTTTTTTTTTTTTTTATGATGGCGAGGGCCTTCTTAATTCTTTTTATTAACTAATCACTATCGGTAATTTTATGGATTTAGTACATTGCCGCGATATCTTTCAT
>CAYSYL010000077.1:0-6025 GCA_964435355.1 uncultured Candidatus Peribacteria bacterium
GGAAAAACAACCCTTCGATGTCGCTTCGTACATCATGCGCCTCATCAATACTCTTTCCATTATGATCGGTTCAGTAGCCTTTCTCGCCATTGTCATCGCAGGAATGATGCTCTTAACCTCAGCGGGAGATGAAAATCGCGTCACGAAAGGAAAAGAGATCATTACCTACAGTATTATCGGCCTTGCAGTAGCATTGGGAGCCTACTTTATTACCTTCTTCGTTCAAAGCATTTTCTATGATGTGGGACAATAAAAAAATTACCATCGGAATTTTAGAGCTGGCGTTAGTAGCTTTAACCCTCTTCGTGCCTTTGGAAACCAAAGCAGAATATCCATGCAGCATTTTGAATAATCCAAAAGGCCAAATGGAGCAAAAACTCATCGTGACAGTCGCCGAAGAAAGTTTCGGGAAAGCGACAACGGATGCTCAAAACGACAATCTCGACAGCGCTGTTATCCAATGTTTCAGAAAAACCGTCTGCAAACTTGACCAGAACAAAAAAATAAATTGCGAAGAGGTTCAATATGTCGATGAATGCAAACCGGATCAAACACCAGGAGCCGAGGGACAACCCAATGAAAGTGAAACGTATTGCCAACGGGTACAGGCATTTATAGCAAAATCCGGAGCCGGAATTTTATACGCCTACATCGGACAAATTTATCGCTGGGCGGCGAGTCTCATTGGAATCGTTTGCGTCCTTTATATTATTGTCGGTGGCATACAAATAGCCACCTCCGGCGATAATAGTGAAGGGTTAAGCCAGGCCAAGGAAAGAATAGTACAGTCCATCTCCGGATTGGTATTATTATTTCTGTCAGCGGTCATTTTATATACCATCAACCCAAACTTCTTCACGATAAGTTAAAATTCGAAATGTCACACCTATCAAAAAAAATTCAAAACTTCATGAAAATAGGAATCGTAACACTCTCGCTGATCAGCATGTTTATGAGTCCCCTGGCGCTTGCGCAGGAAACAAGCCCCAACAAACGGCCTCCCATCATTCCGGACTTTGTACAAAGTGAGAACGACAAAAAACTTCTCATCCCGACGGCTGGAGATAAAAATCCTAATGAACTCATAACGGGAAGTTTCATTCCAACCCTTACCAAAACCGTCATTTCTTTTGCCGGAGCTCTTGCCGTTTTATTTATCATTATCGGAGGAGTCCAAATACTCACGGCCTATGGCGATGACGGGAAAGTGGAAACAGCAAAAAAAACTATTACCTATGCCATTATTGGCCTTTTAATAGCGATGCTTTCATACGCCATCGTCAGCATCATAAGCGGCATACAGTTAGGCCCAATGATTACGCCAAAAAAATAAAAACTATGACGTCAAAAAAAATAAAAAACATTCTTACCACAACATTCCGCCTATTTCTCTACGGAGTCATCGGCATAGTGATGGCTGGGAATCTGGCACTGGCCCAAACAACCCAGGAAAATCCCTTACTTCCGAAAATAACGCCCATCAATGAGTTTAACGGGAAAGACAGCAAAGCCAACTACATTAAAGGGGTAGCCATCGAAAGTGAATGGCAGGTGATAATAGCAAGCGTCATACGGATAATTTTAAGTATCAGCAGCATATTGGCTTTTATCGCTTTTACAGTAGGAGGCGTCATGATGCTGGCATCCCAGGGAGATGATGGAATGATAAGCAAAGGAAAAAATATCCTCTACCTTTCCACCGTAGCACTCGCCGTCATGGCTCTCGCTTTTGCCATCGTAACGGGGATTACCAACTTAAAAATATTCTAAACTTCTTCCCGACCTATATATGGAACGAAAACGGTTCAACAATACGAGGAAAAACAAAAAAACATGGCTTATGACCGGACTGGTTTTAAGCGCCCTCTCACTGCCAATCCTCTGTTTTGCCCAGGTAAAATTGGACCCTACTTTAAAGCCAGACTATCTGCCAAATTTTACCGTCAATAGCACCAGTCAGGCAGGACTTGGCGTCGGAATTTTACAGTTACTGGCCGGGAGCCTCATTTATTTAGCCGGCCCGATTGCCATCCTGATGATCGCCATCGGAGGACTTCGATATGTCGTATCGCACGGAGAAGACAATCAAATGGAGGGAGCGAAAAAAACAATTACATGGGCCATCATAGGTCTTTTGGTCATTATCGTTTCATGGCTCCTCGTGAGGAACGTCATCCGCATTGTTTCTCAAACAGGACAAGCGGTAGTACAACAACCAAAGTAAAAACTTACTCCAAGGGAGTCTCTTTTTTAGCAAAAAGTGGTTCCGGTTTTATCAAAGGAGAACCAAACGGCAATCCTCCCCATGACTTCACATCCTCCAATAATTGACCTTCCGGAGAGTAACCAAGGTAATGAAAAATCTTTTCGCTCGTGTGAGGTAAAAACGGCTGTAATAAAAGAGCGATATGCCGGATCATTTCGAGGAGATTATACAAAACTTCAGCGAGCAAAACAGGATCAGTTTTCGCGAGTGACCATGGCTTTTGATCCTCCACATATTTATTGGCGAAAATGGCGAGTTCAGAAACCGCTTCCAGAGCTTTTTTTAAATCAAAGTCCGCTATCGACGATTCATACTGCTCCCATACGGTAAGAATTTTTGAACTCATATCCGATTTCTTAATCGTGACGGAAGAAGCCTTTCCATCGAAATATTTAATAGACATGGCAATAACGCGGCTGACTAAATTACCGATAGTATTTGCCAGTTCTGAATCATAAACGACATTAAAACGTTCTTTGCTAAAATCACCATCTTCGGTCGTCGGAATTTCCTTCAATAAATAGTACCTCAAGGCATCGACTCCAAAATTTTCGACATACGTGAGAGGATCGACGACATTATTCAAAGATTTGCTCATTTTCTTCCCTTCGGACGTGATAAATCCATGAACATGGATAGCTTTTGGAATCGGATGCCCGGCAGAAAGAAGCATGCCAATCCAAATGGCCGCATGAAAACGCAAAATATCTTTTCCGATAAGGTTCACGTCAGTCGGCCAGAACTTTTTATAGTGCTCCGACTCTTCCGCATAACCGATGGCGGTAATATAGTTGGAAAGTGCATCACACCAAACATACATGACTTGATCCGGGTCGTTTGGCACTTCGATCCCCCAGGTCAAAACAGACTTCGGTCGAGAAAAGCTGACATCTTTCAATCCCTCACGAATAACCGACAAAATTTCATGCTTACGGGACTGAGGAACAATTTTCAGCTGATCAGATTCGATAAGCTCCCCAATTTTTTGACTATATTTGGACAGTCGGAAAAAGTAGTTTTCCTCCCGCAATTTTTCAGGAGCCTTATTGTGATTCACACACTTTCCATCCACCAGATCTTTTTCCAGAACGAAGGCTTCACAACCGACGCAATACAACCCTTCATAACTGTCCTTATAAATATCTCCCGCATTCACCATTTTTTCCCATATTTTTTGCGCTCCTTTTTTATGGTTTTCATCAGTGGTCCGGACAAAAAAATCCGCACTGATATTCAACTGCCCAACAAGAGCCTTAAAAAAAGCGGCATTCGTATCCACGAGCTGCTGAGGAGTCACATTTTGATCTTTCGCGGTTTGAGCGAGCTTCATACCATGCTCATCCGTACCCGTGACGTACCAGGTATCATCCCCTTTCATCCTGTGATATCGAGCCAAAACATCCGCCTGTACCAGTTCCATAGCATACCCGATATGAGGCTTCGCATTCACATAGGCAATCGCCGTATTAATATAAAATTTTTGAGACATAGAAAAAATAAGAGACAACAGTCATATAAAACAGTAAAACGAAAAGAGATACAAGTTTAAGAGGGCGAGCTTTAGAAAAATATCACTTGGTCAATAATTTGACGTATATAAAAATATTCTATAAATTAAGAAGGCTTTATTTTTGTTTCCTTTTCAAATTTTGTAGAATGAAACTGGTAGAGCGGTGGGTCTTTTACATTTCTCAACTGAGGGGGAGAATCTGTTTTTTATCTTTAAAAGACAGATTCTTTCTCTCAGTTGTGCGCAAAACTTGGAGAAAGCGTTCCGACATTTGTCGGTTCGAAAAATTGGGGATTTGCGCCTTTACTCCAGGGGGAGTAAGTCATGCAAACGCAAAAAGTATTCTCGGGAGGTGGTTTGATGGTCGTCCTGGTCGCGGGCATGGGGCTCGTGACAGGCGGCTGCGGTTCGGTGGTTCCGCAAGCGGTGGAACCGGAAGGAAGGAGGGTGCTCCGGGATCTCCCGGAGGACTCGCCCCCGACGGAATTCGCTCCGCCACCGGATGATCCGGACTGCGGTAAGGGCCGCGCGGCGGCCCACAACCTCGCGGGTCAGCACGAGGACTACGAAGGGGCGCGCAAGCGTCTCTTCGATCTCTTCTACCAGTGCCGGCAGCCGGCCGACCTTCAGAACGCCGGACACTTCGCGTTCCTCGGAGGGAACCTGGAAGGAGCGTGCCAGATGTACGAGCTGGCTCGGAAAAACGGCGCTCCGCTGATCGATGCCCTCGTCGAAGAGGAGGACATCGCCTGCTCGAAGTCCGAGGCGGCCTTCCCGGAATGGAAGGCCAAACACCCCGACACGGGGATCGAGGACGACAACAAGTAGCAAAGAAGTGAGGTGACCTACCTACCCACCCACGCCGCGATCCACCGAAAGGAAGGTCGCGGCGTGGTTTGCTAAATCAAAATATATCCTAAGGAAATTTGATATATTAAAAAATATTATATAAATTCTCAGCTTGCTAAGTACTGTGCTTATGTTTTCATTTAAAAATGCGAAACAAAGTTTGTCATTAAGCGGTGGATCTTTGATTTATTGTGGATAAATGAAAACTCAGAGAAAGTACTCTGCCTTTACTACCCCAGTAAAAGTGGAATCCTTTCTCTGAGTGGCGCTGAAACGCCAAACATGCATTGCCGCCATGGCCTTACCGCGCCATCTTCGAAGGGGCGGGCAGCTCGACCAAGGAAGCCATCTACGCGAAGGGTTCCGCCGGGCTCGTGGCGTACGACCTCGAGCACTTGGGTGAATCCTGCATGTGGCTCAGCGCCGCTTTCAATGGGGCCACGGAGATCCCCATCATAAACCCATGTCCGCCATAGAATTTTCATCGGCCGTTTTGTCATTCGGACTTTCGGTACTCGTCGTACCCGTGTCCGTCCGATAAAGTGAAAAATTGAAAACCGGCAAAAAAGAGCGAAGCCCCAGTTTCACCTGAATAGTCTGTTTCACGCTACCATTATTGGCAAAGCCATCAGATACGATAGTGGCATATTCACGGGCCAATTGAGGAGTATTACTTCCCTCTGCCCTTTTTTTAGCGATGATTCGATAATAAATATTGGCTTTATTCGCCCGTTTCTCCGGCGTCGATAACCCGATAATGTCCGGATTTACGATATTGGTGAGAGTAATATAATTTCTCGCGTGGGCCCGAACAAAGGTAGGAATGGAACATCCCCCGGCCTTGGCGTTTTGAATATCCGTCGGTGAAACTAACGCTCCCGCATCTTTTTGATAACACTCACGAGCGGCACTCCATAAATGCTGCTCACTGCCAGCTACTTCCCCCGTTGCGCCGCCTTCATCATTCTCGGCACTAAAAACCGTCACCGGATCCAAACAGGTCTCTACCTGATTATCAAAATCCTTGCTCGAACCGATACAAACGGGCGTATCAGCCGTATTGCCGGTAAGGGCCGGATAAAAATCCGAAATAGACTCCGTACGGAGGGAATTAATGTTGGAAGATTCCGTGACACCATCGGTACTGACACTATTATCGTTCCTCGGATTCCCAAAAAGTTTCCATCGAAGAACATCAAACTGCTCAAGCTTTATATTTTGAAAATCCGGCCCCAGATTATCTTCATCAAACTTCACATAGTATTGAATCAAAAACTGCTGGGCATCCTGGACATTCCCATTTTCATCTTCCGTGAAAAGAGGAATCGTGACCGTTTTATTAAGAGGCAAAACATTATAGGTTTTTTCCCGATCAGAACTATAAATAAACTCTTTCGTGG
>CAYSYL010000078.1:0-6007 GCA_964435355.1 uncultured Candidatus Peribacteria bacterium
CTCCCAGCAAATCTTTCATATCTTTATTACCTTCTTCAAATGCAAACATGTTTTTTTTCATATGTTGAGGAAAATGAATAGGAGAATTTTATTTTCAATAAAGCAACTTTCACTCGTTTTCTTGTGACTTTTTCCTCTCTTTAAAGAGCAAGAGCCATAACAATGTAGTGAAGTAATGCAGGGGAAGTCTATCATATCTTTGTCGGATGACAAGCGATGAAAATAGGATCAGAAAAGAGCTTTTTACTTACAGATTTCCCCGCAAAAGCATGACTTCCTGGAGACGCTTCATGGCGGTTATGAAAGCCGCATGACGATAAGAACATCTATATTTCTCTTTATTTTGAAAAACATTTTTCCATGCCGTTACCATAACTTTTTTTAATTTAACCTGCACTTCTTCCAGATCCCAATAGTAATTTTGCTTATTTTGTACCATTTCGAAATAACTGACCGTCACTCCTCCTGCATTCGCCAATATGTCGGGGATAACGATGATACCTTTTTTTTCGAGTATGGTATCCGCTTCGGCTGTGGTCGGTCCATTGGCAAGTTCCAAGACTATTTTTGCCTGAATTTTCTCCGCATTTTTTTCGGTAATCTGATTTTCCAAAGCTGCCATTATGAGGATATCACAGGGAAGTTCAAGAAGTTCCTCGTTGGTTACCCGTTTACAAGATTTTCCTTCATGAGGCTGATATTCCGCGCCTCCACATTCAGCGACACTTCCTTTTTTTATTTTGCACTCCATGGTAGCTACCGGGTCTAACCCATTTTCACAATAGAGTCCGCCTTTTGAATCACTTACTCCGATAAGAGTGTATCCGGCGCGTGCCAATATTTCGGCCATATTGGCCCCGGCATTTCCGAAGCCTTGTATAATCACCCGGGTACCCGAAATTTTCTGCTTTTGATCAGCCAAAATTTGTTCAAGAATGTAGACACCTCCCTGACTCGTTGAATCGAAACGCCCTTCACTGCCACCAAAGGCAATTGGTTTTCCTGTTACGACACCCCATTCGTTCCGTTTTTTTAATTTCGAGTATTCATCGGCTATCCAGGCCATTATTTGTGCATCCGTGTTAACATCGGGGGCCGGGATGTCGGTTTCCGGGCCGATAATCGGCTCGATAAGCTGGATATATTTTCTCGTCAGCCGCTCCAGCTCTCCTTTTGTATATTTTTCAGGATTGAGGGCTATTCCCCCCTTTGCACCACCTAATGGCAGATTCACTACGGCGCATTTCATGGTCATGAGAGTTGCCAAGGCTTTTACCTCGTCCATATTTACATCCGGATGGAACCGAATACCTCCTTTATAAGGGCCGAGCGTGTCATTATGCTGAACTCGAAATCCGGAAAGAACGGCCATCGTTCCATCGTCACGTCGTAAGGGTACGTTTACCTGCATTATGCGTTTCGGAGTTTCCAATATTTTTTCAATGTCGTTTTCTAAACCCATAATCTGGGCTGATTTCTTGATATTTTGGAGAGTAGTTTCAAAAAAACTCATGGAAAAGTTTAATAATTATCGGGGGAGAATTTGAAACATCCAGTCGAGTGTCCCTGGAAATCCCGCTAGTTGTGCCCCTACTATATAAGCCATTATTTGGCCTGTAAAGCCGGCAAATACCGGTACCGTGAGATTATCATCCAATTTGTTCGTTACCAGTTCGACGACACTTGCCACGAAAGCCATGGCCATATAAATCAATGGACTCTGGGGCAGTATCAGGAATCCGACGAGCAGATTAGCCATAAAGCCCGCAAAAAAACCTTCCAATGTTTTTTTACGGAAAATTCTATGTTTCCCATACTTGACTCCAACAATGGCTGAAACTAAATCACCGAAAACGGTCAGAAGAAGCGCGAGCAAGGCAATAGTGTAATCGAAAGCTCCGAACGAAATGATCGTAGCGGCAATGAAATATGAGGTGGCGCTAACATTATTATGTTCACGCGGTCGGAGAAGATTTAAGTTTTTTGGAAGTTTTAGTTTTACTTCAAGTCGTATGGATTCTATTTCGAGCAGAAGCAAGAAACCAGCCGTCAAAACGAGTATAGCTACCCGTTCCGACCAGTAATATCGGAGGACGCTATAGATAACGACCACCGGTATTTCCATAAGGTGAAAGAGTTTTCGAAGTACCTCTTTTTTGAGTGAAAGTGACATAGGCCAGTTCACTATATCACAATTTTTTTAATTTGCGACGACGAAGAGTTCACCTGCTGAGCGGCCAAAAATTTCAGGGAAATAGGTTTCCTGTGCAACAGCCGGGAGATCGTGGAAAGTTCCAGGAGTTGTCGCGCGAACATAGTATTCGAGTTCATAGACACCTTTTGGTACAAAGTCGGCAAAATACATAACTCTGTTGTCGTGTGTTTCAAAATGATTGAAATACCATTGTCCGGAAGCATAATAGTAACTGTCCATATATCCAGACCCTTTTCCCTGTGGCTTTTGCAAGTTTTGTTGGGAAGTATTGAGAGTGAAATCTATCGCTTCAAGACCGGCTGGCAAGAAATCTTCCACCATCACGTAATATCTGTCTTCTGGAATCATTATGTCGAGTTTTACCTTCATATTTTCTCCTACTTTTACCGACTTTAACGGTTTGGAATACTTCCTGTCATTTATTTCATAATATTCACGATTTATCCCTATTCCTTCATCCCGAGGTTTTATTTTTTCAGTCGGGAGGAAGTATCGAAGGTTCATATCGAAATATAGCTTTCCATCTCCATTTTTTACCGCTACGACTTCATTGTCCTGATTATTTAAAAGCAGGTCTTTGATGGCTATTTTTACATTATCACGATCAGTAATATTTTTTGCTTTATAGGTTTTATCGACCTGTTTTTTTTGATTAACCACCACTTGTGCATCATAATTCGGCTCCAGTTCTTTACTCTTTTCGAGGTATTCAACAAAGCTTAAAAGTGTGATAGCTGTTTCCTGAGTGGTTGAGAAATGTCCATCTTTCTTTTCAAGCAAGAGGAAACGTAAGATTTTTGGTATGAGTGGGTGGTTTGGGTCCAGGCGATTGAGCATTTGTAAAACAAGTGCGGTGGTTCTCGTGTCCGTATCAAAAAGACGATATTGTCTCTTTGCTTCTTCAAAGTGAACTCCACGCGGTGTTTCAAGAGCACGATTTAAAATTTCCTGTACGAGTTGGTGAATCTTATTTTCCACTTCGGTACGAGCAGCCCCATCCACTTTCTTATCATCTACAAAGTGTTGGTATGACATTACCAGGTACGCTTTACCGAAAAGGTTTAAGTTGTCTTTGAAGTCGTAGAGATTGTTATGAAGATTGATATCACCTTTTCCCATCTCATTTAAGACGTATAAGGCAAACGCCCTGGTATTCGCTTCATAGATAGCGTCATCGTTGCTGTAATGTTTCGCATTTTTACCCTTCAAAAGCGCGTGGCTGGCCATGTAACTTTGCAGATAGTTCACCCCGCGATCGATAACTCCCTGATCTACGGCATATCCTGTTTTTTGCGCTTCGAATAATCCATACAAAACGTAGGAGGTAAGGTAAGGGGTTGTTTCGCTATTTTCCCATAATCCCCATCCACCACTACTTTGCTGATATTTGTAGAGTGACTGCAAACCTTTTTCTACATTTTTCTTCAACTCTTTTTCATCCACCAAATCATGAGGTATCGAAGGCAATTTTGAAATCTGTTTTAAGGCCAGATTTGGAAGAAGGCTGCTGGTCGTCTGTTCAACACAGCCGTATGGGAATTGCAGGAGATAACTGATTCCCTGGCCAATCGAAGAGGCAAGAGTTGGAGACGTGGTGATACTTAGTTCTCCAAAATTCGGGTCTATTCCCATCGGGATAAGGACATTTTCCACATGCTTATCTTGATCATCAATGGTAAGAGAGGTAGCCACCACCTCAGGGAAACTGAAAGGGTGTATCGGCAGTTTGAGTTCTATAATATCGCCTACCGCTTTATCCTGTTTTGAAATGGCACTGAAAGTGAACAAAGCTTCCGGGTTATTCGGAACCTTAACATTCCATTCGATTTTTCGTTCTTCTCCCGGCGGTATGGTAACTGTTTTATGGCTTGCGTCTTTTAACTCAACTCCTTTGGCCGTTAAGCTGACATCGAAATCTATGCTTTTGTTTTTATAATTATGAACAATGCCTCCAATGACCATTTCATCGTTTACCATCAGGAAACGTGGCATGACTGGTCGTACAAGCACATCTTTCGTTACCAAGAACTCATTTTTCTTGCTTCCCACCAAGGTATCTTTTGTTATCCCGATGGCTAATACTTCCCATGTCGTGAGGTTATCCGGGAGTTTGAAACTAACGGTAGCCTTACCTTTTGCATCGGTATTTACGACGGCTTCGAAGTAGGCCGTGTCCTTGAAAATTCCACGTTTAACGACCAGGCTGTCATCTCCCCCTCCTCCACCTTTGAGTCCGGCTTCTACCTGAACATTTACACGGGAAAGCGCTTTGGTGAGATTGAGGGCTGTTTCTATTCCGACTAACCGTTTACGATAGAATACATTAAGAAGGTCAGCAATAACGTTTTGTGTCAGTGACAATACACTTTTATCCACCACGCCGACTGATACTTCAGCTTTTACCGGTGTATTATCCACATTCCTTGTTTCTATTGTCAGCGTTACTGTTTCTCCCGGTTTATATTGTTTTTTGTCCGACTGTATATCAATCAGTAGTTTTTTTGTCGAAGTATTCACTGGTAAATTGATGTAGCCCATCTTGAAGCTTGCAACTTCCCGCTCATCTCCTGTCCCAACTGGCGGCTCTACAAGGCCAGCTGCTACATTATTCCCTTTTATCAACATGACGGACAAAAATATATTCGGAAGAGATTTTTCCGTTATAGGAATTTCTATCGTCTGGGCATTCGATTCTATCTTTACAACCTTGGCATCAATGATATTGGCACGTTCCTGTGTTACAAGGGCCCAAACATTTTGATAAGGAGATTTTATAAGGATGTGAGCCGTGTCTCCCGGTTTATATTCAACTTTATCCGGAACGAGTTCGATTTTATCGTTATTTTCTCTTCCCCAGTTAACAAAATCTGATGAGGTGACGTAAAGATAATTGGCGGCAGTAATCGTATTTTTAAGAGTATCCTGCGCTCTGGCTATCGCTTTAAAATTGCCTCCTTCTTTTGCGGTAAATTCTGCAATGGCATGTCCTTTACTATCAGTCGTGACATTTTTCTTTGTTATGAAAATGTCGTCGTAACTATTTTCGTAGTAAAAGTTGCTATCGAGATTTTTCTTTTTTATCGTGTTCCATTCTCTTTTGTAAAAGCTCACTTCTACCGTTTTGTTTGGGACCGGCATGCCTTTGTTATCAACCGTTATGATGTCGAATTTTGCCGGTTTTTCTTTTTGCGTTACGTAATCTTGACTCATTATACCGACATAGAATTCTCCCTCATGAATCGGCACGTCTATTCTATTGGATAGAGATTGATTATTCAGGTCATAAGCGGTTGCCTCTACCGTATACATTTGACTCATTTTCTGCTCGCTTATGTTGAGTGGCCATTCGATCGTATATTCTCCTTTTTCGTTAAGTTTCGTTTTTCCACTGGTTACGAGTGAACTCTCACCCTGACAGGAATAATAACAGGAGTATCCTTCATCCGAAAAACTGTACCAATCGGAAGCATACGGACTTTGACTATCCGGGGAGATGAAGAAGAAGTAATCATTTCTGGTTATGGTCCAATCAACTGGAGCTTTTGGTAATGGAGCTCCAAAGAAATAGGAGCCTTTAATATTTATTTTAGCTTTTTCACCATTGATGTACTCTTTTTTTTCGGCATCCAGGGTTAATTTGTAGTCAGGTTTTCGATATTCGGCTATTTGGAAACCGCCATAGAACGAGTTTCCATCATACACTTCCTGTTCTCCTGATTTTCCAACAACATACGCAATAATTCCATACCCTCCGGTTCTTGCCTGTGTGCCAAGAGATAACTGATCATGGAA
>CAYSYL010000079.1:0-4653 GCA_964435355.1 uncultured Candidatus Peribacteria bacterium
TGATAAGAGAAGGTCAGCGATCTGCTTTTCAACACGGAGTAGAGGAATAAAATCTTTTCGATCAAGCGGCTCATGTAACTCTGTTTCTCCCGACATAGCAACAGCATGGAGACGTTTATGGAATGATTCTAAAGTTTGATACATTTCTTCCGGCGATTGATTTCGATCAAGACGAAACTCTTTTCCAAGAATTTTTTGAAAGGCATCACGACTAAATCTAATTTGTTCTGCTACTTTATCGGCAACCGATCGCAAAATACGATCCTTCGCCTCTGCCGGGAGAAGATTAACATCTCTCCAAGCATTTAAACGTTCTTGAGCAGCAGTGCCCTTAGCAAAATACCCTCTGACATACTTTTGACGAAACTTACCCTCCAATGACTGCTTAAAAACAACCTTCTTACTAAATAAATCATTCCATCGACCACTATCGAATTGTCGAAAACATGATAACATAGGACTTAATTATAACACATTTTAAAATATTGCAAGTTAATTTTTTGTACTACGCATTTTAAGGGCTTCTACTAAAGAGTCAAATTCAACAACAGCTGCCACCCCTTGCACTCCTTCCGGTGTTATCAATTGAACCTTTTCGGCCATATTTTCCTTATTTTTAAAGTGGAAAGTAAAAACAAGCTTCGAATCTTTTATAAGACTCGCCTCCTTGATAACAAAGATTCCAGAAGTGGCATCTTCTACGATAATATTCTCATTTTTGACGAGAATACCTTTATTTTTCATCTTCTGAATAAGCAAAATACGGGCTACTCGCTCAGTTTTCGATATATTGGAAGAGTCTTCGGGAGGAGAGGATGTAAAAGATGGTTCCAGGGAAACTCCGCCAGGAGTAACCTCTTCGGGTTTAATGACGGGATCGAGCGAAGAAGCAGAAGAATTTCCTCCCTCTCTGGAAGCCATAATTTGAGCGAAAATTTCAAGCCGTACAGGATTTTTGACGACCGGTTCATTATTGACTAGAACCTCTGAAATAAGTTTGCGATCCCAATCATAACGGGCCGTAAAAGAAACGCCATTGAGTTCAGCCTTCGTTACCTCTAAAAATCTTTCATTAAGGTCAACATAAGGAGCAAAAACAAGATTTTCAATATGCACTGAAGCAAAATCGCGCATTGCCGCCGATACCACATCGGCCGGCGTCAACGTTTTTGAAGGAAAAGTCTGTTCACCCAAAAACTCTTCAACGGCTTGCTCAATAGAAATTTCTTCCTGTTGAGAAGCCAAAAAGTCCTCATACTTTTTCTGAAAAGAAGACCCCTGAATATCGGCAAACTGAATAGAATTCAAAAAACGAAGGAATTGCCCATAATCTTTAAGACGTAAAGCAAAAAGTTCACTAACTCCTACCTCATTGGTCGTCTGAAGATCTTTCATTTCATTTATCAAACGGAAGGCGATAAGACGAGATTGTTCAAGTGAGACCTTGCCTTCCAAAAAATATCGTTGCAATGCCTTAAGAAAATCTATTTTGGTAACCGCAAGTGTCTGCCGTTCCTCACTTTTTTCGTTACCTTCCGGCAAAATGTTGAGCCATTGTTTTTCAAGCTCGGAAGCAATGGCAAAAAACCTGTCATCATAAAACTGGTAATGCTGTCGTAAAAGATTCGCTAATATTTGATTGTCCTCCGAAATCAAATGTTTCATTTCTTCAACATACATTGAATTCTTTTGAAGCAAGGAAGAAAAATTACGATAATAATATTCCAAGGAAGTTTTCGCCTGAACAGAATTCTTGCCGGAAAGCTCATAAGAATAATGAAGGAACTCACGATTTAACAAAAATTTTTCTTCAAAGCCGTCTATCGTTTGAGGAGCCGTATCTATGAGAAGTTCGCGCAGCGAAGATTTGACTTCATACAAAGGATCATCAGGCAACACAAAAGCAATTTCTTGATACGAAACCCACAATTCTTTTCGTAAGGAGTCCTGCAATGGTGAATTTTTTGAGTATATTTCCTTAAATGTTTGCTTAAAATAGCTTAAACGATCGTTCGCTTCATTTGCTCGACCAAAAACCATAAGATATTCACTATCATGCAAATAATCAAAAACAGAAGACTGAAGCTGTTGTTGTTTTTTATCGGGAGCAATAGTCAAAAAATCTTTTGTTTCTACCATAATTTGAAAAGCCTGATAGGCGGTCGTATCAAACGCCGGCATTTTCTGCCCTCGGGAAGTAATAAATTTAAGTTGATTCCTCGAAAATGTTTGAACCTTATCATCATCCGCCTGATGATTGTATAAAACCCAGGCCGAACTTCCCCATTCCGTCATATTGACGACACTATATTGAAACTCTTTAATAAGCTTCGAATAAAGGAGCCGCTTCAGTTCTTCAGCGTTTTTTTGAACTTGAAAATCAAATATTGTTGCTTGTGTCTGAGCAGGAAGCAAGAAAGCATTTAAAGTAATGCCATTATGAATCAACTCCACCTTCGCTTCATGAAGAACCGATGTAATGACCGCTTTTTGATTTTCATATAAAACATCGGCAATAGAATTTTTGACGCTCACTTCAGCCATGGGAGTTTCAATACGGACAGCTATTGCACTCAAATATGTATTCACCCACAGGTGTCCTTCTTCCAAAAAAATTACTACCTCCTGGGCATGGGAATAAGAAGTAAAACCACTCTTTTCAAATGGCAATTTCTGAACTACCACCGAACTATGAGGAGCTAAACGAACAACTATATTATCATTTAATGATAAAATTTTATTGGTATCAGCAGAAACAATTCTTTGCCCTTCCCGCATCGCATCTTTCCCCATAACCGAAACTTGACCAGCTGACATATGGGCTTGAGGTTGAGAAAAATAAAACTCGTAATAAAAGCTTCCCACAAAAAATGTTGCGGCAAGGATAAAAGTCATAAATTTGGCCAAAAATCTCATGAGTAAGGGCAAAATATATCCTCTTAGTATAGCACAAAATCACAAATTCGAGAAGGGATTTAAAACGACTAATTCATAAAGACAGGCGTTATTTTTTATTTTTTGACAATAAAAAAAATATTACTATAATTCTACCGTTAATAAACACGTTCATGTCACACCGAACATCCCAAAACGCCTTTAGATTCTTTTTCTTTTTCGCTAACAAGCGGGCGTTACTTGGTGTGAAATAATCCTTACCAAATACAAGCCCGCTTATATAAGCGGGCTTTTTTATTTTTTAACTTTATTTTTATGGAAACAAACGGAGATATTTCGAAAAAAATAATCGACTTGGCAGAACTAGACTTCCAATTTGGAGACAACGTTGACCTGGCTCCGAAAAATCCAGTTGAAACGCAGATGCAAAAAGCGGTGGCAAAACTGCTCGTGTGGAACGATCCAACCCTGGAAAACTAAAAAAGCACTTTGCTACATTAGAATAATTCTTAAAGAGATCGCTTTTAAAAAATTCAAATATCTTTTAGAATGTTTCTACTATAAACGCTTCTCATGAAAAATTTTACCCGACCTGAAAAATCGTTAAAACTAACGGCTTTATTCTTAGGAACCTTAGGAGGTTTCCTCCCCTTTCTTGCTCATGCAAGTTTTACCGATGTTCCCACGTCACACCCCTACTATGAAAGCATCTCCTCATTTGAAAAACGTGGACTCATCAAAGGGTACGACCAAAAAAAATTCCTTCCAGATAGTCCCATAACCAAAGCGGAACTACTAAAAATAGTCTTTGCCGACATGGGATATGAACCAAAAATCTCGCCATCACCACATACAAAATTCAAAGATGTTCCCGCGGATAGTTGGTTCACCCCCTATGTTCAAAAAGGAGTGGAAACCGGCGTCCTCTCGATCGATCCGGAAAAGCCTTATTTTTATCCAGGCGAACCACTGACGAAATTGGAAGGATTAAAAATAATACTTCCCCTCGAAGGAATTCCCATCCCCTATGAGTCACAAAGTTCGAATCTCATTTTTAAAGATGTAAATGAAAGCGCTCCTTATGCTTATCTTATTAAGGCCGCCCAAAATGCCGGTGTCTATAACGAAGACAGCAATTTCACCTTCAAACCTTTCAAAATATTAACCCGGGGTGAAGCCATTAATCTTCTTTACAAAGCGGGAATTTTTCGGACAAATCAACCGGAAAGTTTTAGCCATGCGATAGAAATGAGTTCAGATTCCACTGGAAAGAGTATTATCAATGCGAAGAAATTCCCACTCATGGTGGATGTATGGAGTCGAGTGAATAACGGATATCTGGAGGTGGACAAAATTCAGGAAGATGAGCTTATGTACAACGCTCTTCAAGGAATGGTTCAAAGCCTGGACGATCCTTACTCATCATTTTTACCTCCTAACGAATCGGAACAGTTACAAGATAGCCTCGAAGGAACCTACGAAGGTATCGGTTTAATTATTGAAACGAATGAAGGTGAGTTTATCGTGATAACAACCCTTAAAAATTCTCCGGCTGAGGAAGCAGGCCTAAAAGAAGGCGACATCATACTCAAAATAGATGATGAACCAGTGAAAGGATGGACCCAAAAAAAACTGCTCGACAAGATCAAAGGGAAAAGTGGAACTCCTATAAGCGTCACCGTCGATCGAAGTGGACAAACGCTTCTTTATCATATGACCCGGAAAGCCGTTGAACTCCAAAGTGTCGAACTTCCAAAA
>CAYSYL010000079.1:4663-6000 GCA_964435355.1 uncultured Candidatus Peribacteria bacterium
TAACAGTTCCCCAAGATATCGGCTACATCGCTATTTATCAGTTCAGCAGCAACACCGGCGAGGAGTTCAAAGATATCCTCAAAAAAATCCTCGATAAAAAACCAAAAGGCCTCATCATTGATGTACGAAATAATCCGGGAGGCTACGTGGACAGTGCCTATAAGATTCTCGAAACTATGCTTCCCAAAGGAAGTGTCGAAGCAAAAATAAAGGTCGGTGGAAAAGTCCGCCAACAGGTAAGCCGGACAGAACCCCTCGTTAAAAATTTACCAATAGTGGTCCTTATCAACGGACAATCCGCTTCAGCAGCCGAAATAATGGCCGGAGCTCTGCAAGATAATAAGATAGCAAAATTACTTGGAACCAAAAGCTATGGAAAAGGGACCATGCAGGAGTTAACAAAATATTCCGATGGTTCAACCTTAAAATTAACCTTCGCTCACTGGATGACCTCAGATGGGCAAGACATTAACGGAATTGGTTTAACTCCGGACATTGAAGTAAAAGCCACCAAAAACGATATCCTCGGGAAAACCGATACGCAACTCGAAAGAGCCATTAAGGAGTTACAATAAACCGAAACTCAAAAGTAAAACACCCCATATTCGCAATGCGAGAAAGCTGTTTACGTATTGGCAATTTTTTCCCTTTCTCTCAGCAACTCTTCCGGATCCGTCGTCACAATCTTATCTTCGCTATATGAAGCGATAATTTGAATGGCCACATGCTTAAGTCCGGCAAAAAAGAGTCCCTGGCCAACCCCACTATTAAGAAGCATGTACTTTTCCCCATCTGTCAAATTAAACACTTTCGCCAAAATTTCTATGGCGGCTGGCGCCTGCTTCAACAAAAGCTGCATGGAAGAGTTCGTAATAACCGGCTTCCCATAAGGACTTTTCACGAAATCCTCAACATCCTGGGTAATAGTCGTAATCCCCAAGTAGTACTTACGCGCCCGTTTCACAAGTCCAAATAAAAATTTGGCAGAATCGTCGTATTGCATCATGGTCCAGGCCTCATCTATGACGAGAATACGCCTTTTAAGCTGACTTCGGACACGATTCCAGATATAGTTCAAAATAATGTACATGGCAATCGGCCGGAGGGCATCTTCCAAATCACGAATACTGAAAACCATCAATCCGGTCTGCAGATCAATATTCGTTGGTTTATTGAAAATGCCAGAATAAGTACCGCTGGTAAATTTTTGAAGGCGTTGAGCCAGACTTTGTCCTCCTTCCATACTGCTTAAAATATCATAAAGATCTTCCATGGTGGGAGGAGGAATTTGTGAAGGATCAACGACATCCATGGTAATTCCTTTAGGGGAATAAACA
>CAYSYL010000080.1:0-5746 GCA_964435355.1 uncultured Candidatus Peribacteria bacterium
GGGATAGCACTCCTTGTAACAGAAAAACGGCTGGACCAACGAATTGCTACTACTAATTAGTTTTTCCAAACCTTTTCACAATATACTCTTCTACAATCGCCAAGAATTCATCGGCGATATTCTGGCCTTTTAGCACCGTATATTGATGATGATCAATATAAACAGGAGCGATCGGTGCATCCGTTTTCCCCGGCAAACTGATACCGATATCAGCATGCTTTGATTCGCCAGGCCCGTTCACGACACAGCCCATAACGGCTATTTTTAAAGTTTCCACGCCGGGATATAATTTTTTCCATTCGGGCATTTTTTCACTGATATGCTCATTTACCTGTTTAGCTAATTTTTGGAAAAAGTCGCTTGAAGTTCGGCCACAACCTGGACAACTGGAGACTACGGGCCTAAAATGGCGTAATTCCATCGTCTGCAAAATAAGCTGACAGGCCGTTACTTCCCGTGATCTGGGGGTTCCTGGCTCGGGAGTGAGTGAAACTCGAATGGTGTCGCCGATACCCTGTTGCAACAAAATAGCCAAGGCGGCCGTGGAAGCGACAATCCCTTTATCGCTACTTCCCGCTTCGGTAAGTCCCAAATGAAGAGCATAGTCGCTTCGCTCGCTTAATAGTTGATAGGCCTTGACGACGTCTTGCACTCCCGACATTTTTACGCTTAGCACTATCTTGTTTTTAGCTAACCCATAGCTTTCCGCATCACGGGCTGAGTTTAATGCACTTTGAACCATGGCTTCGTAGAGGATTTCTTTATCCGTTTTCGGAACTCCGGATTGCCCGTTTTCATCCATAAGGCGAGTAAATAGTTCATGATCTAAAGATCCCCAATTAACGCCAATACGAACAGGTTTATTATTTTTGATGGCTACTTCTATCATGGTTCGAAAATTGTATTCGTGGGCTGCTTTAATTCCGACATTCCCCGGATTGATACGGTATTTATCGAGAGCTTCGGCGCATGCGGGCTGAGCAGTAAGGAGTACATGACCGTTGTAATGAAAATCGCCTATTATTGGTATATCATAGCCATTTTTAATAAGTTTTTCTTTAATAAAAGGAATGGCCTTAGCAGCTTCTATATTATTCACCGTCATACGGACGAGTTCAGATCCCGCATTGATTAACTCCACAATTTGTTTATAGGTTTCCCCGACCTCAGCCGTATCCGTATTCGTCATGGATTGAATGGCAATAGGGTTATGGCCGCCAATTTTTACCTTTCCGATTTGAACCTCTATTTTTTTATTACGCATAAAATTTTTTAGCTGGTCGGTGCGGCATCGACACTTAATTTTTTTATGGAGATGGTTTCGACCGGGTTTCTGATTATAATTGCCTCTTTTGTTATTTCAAGGATTTGTTTCTGGCTTATAATTTTCCTTTCATAGAAAAAAATTCCCAAAAAAACTTTCGCCACAAAAAGTTTCGTTACCGTAAAAAATTTCGGATCTATCGCAAAATCAACGACTTTTCCCATATATAGCCCATTTTTGGTAATTACTTTATTTTTATAAATTCTGGTGTCCTTTTTTAGAGCCGTCATAAGGCTATGAAGCTCTTCCGTATCCATTATCTCTTCACTATCATGGACGGTTATCACGTGATTCCAACTCGTTATATCGAGTGGGGCAATAGCTTTTTGTCCATCTGGAGCTAATAGAAAACCGACCACTTTCCCGGTGTCAGTATTAAGTACTACATCAATGATTCTGCTTAATTGACGCCCTGTTTCGTCGGTTATGTATTGTCCGATGATTTGAGAGTAACATTTATCCATGCTTTGATTGTGTAACAATTTTTTTGACTTTGGAAGAGAAATTTTCTATAAGGAGAGAGTTGCAATTTTCACCTTGATGTTAATTGCAGGAATATAGGATGTCGGGGCGTGGCGCAGTTGGCTAGCGCGCCTGGTTTGGGACCAGGAGGCCCTGGGTTCAAGTCCCAGCGCCCCGACCAGGAAAACATTCATTAGTTTGTATACCCTTTCGTTAAAGCTATGGCTGTCAGTCCTCACAACAATGACGCTGAGTTCTTTTCTATACCTCCGCTCCGTCTTTTTCTCTTATCGGTTGTCACTTTTAATCTCTATAACGTTTATTGGTTTTATAAACAGTGGAAAGCGGTAAAATATAAGGAAAAAAGCCGTATTTATCCTTTTTGGAGGGCATGGTTTGATATTTTTTTCGCTTTAAGTCTTTTTAAGAGAGTGTCCAGCAAAGCTCATGAATATGGATATTTTGAGCGTTTTTCTTTTATGTTCCTGGGAATTTCTTATATCCTCCTCACTCTTACGGATCGCGTCTTAACCCAGATGTCTACTCTTTTTGAGGGAGTGTATCCGGTCAGCACCATTTTTTTCTTTGATGTCGGATCTCTTTTATTTTCGATTCTGAGCTGTATTCCGCTTATGGCCGTACAGCAAAACATTAATTTCTATCTCGAAAAAACGCAGGTATTATTGAAACCTCGTCCTTTTTCAAAAGGAGAAATTATTATCGCCTCTATTTCTGGAATTATTTATATCCTTTTTGTTACCGGAATTATTAGTGATTTCTTGGTGGCCATAGCCGATTAAAGGAACAAAAAAAAGCCCCATTTGAAGTGGGGCTTTTTTCAATTTCTGTATTGGGTTTCTTACGCACCAGTATCTGATCCTGTTCCGATACCGCTGAGAACCGTGTTGACGATAGCGAATGAGAGCAAGATAATGATGATTCCGACGATTGAGTACATGATAATCTTTTTTCCATTGTCGATTTTTCCCTGATCACCGGCGGCACTCACGTAAAGAAAGCCTCCATAAATGATCATGATAACGGCAAGAAGTCCGAGGAATCCGAGGAAAAAGTTTAAAATAGTGAGTACCAATTGACGAGCGTTTGTCTGACCTCCTGTTGCGACTGAAATTTTTTGAGGATTATCTTCCGGGTTAATGAGTCCTTGAGCATTTACCGGAGCAAAGTTGAAAGCCATAAGGCCCATGGCGGTGATGCTCATTACCACCAATGCCTGTTGTATGGATTTGAGGAGTGTTTGTTTTTTCATATAATGATGAATAAAAAATGTTTTTTTGTTTAACTTCCATTTATTATAGCAGAAAATGCCTCTCTCTGACAAGAGGGGACTTTGAATTCATCCACGCATGCTCTTTTTACCACGCAGGAGCAATTTCCGAAGGATTTGATGGATCGTAGAAAACCTCAATAGGATCACCTATCTTAAAAGTTTGAAAAGGAGAAACGCTGGCTTCAAATGAGGTTTTTGTCCCCATAACTTCTACTATAAATTTCCCATAGGGCCTATTGTTTCTTCGAATTCATAAAGATTGAATGGTAAAAATTTAAAGAAAATCGGTGGTACCTATAAATTGAACTTCCGGCTCCAGGACTAGATTGAAGCGATCTTTTACTTTTTGAGTCATAATGGTTTTTAATTCGAGTATCTCTTTTTGTGTGGCTCCCCCTATGTTCATGATCCAGTTAGCATGTTGAGGGGAAACCTGAGCGTTGCCGATTATCAGCCCTTTGCAGCCAGCCTGCTCAAGGAGATATCCGGCTTTTAGTTTTTCATTGAATGGATCGGGATTTTTAAAAAAAGAACCCGAACATTTCCCCTTTGGCTGCTTGCTGATACGGTTTTTTACTATATCTAAAGCTTCCGCAAGGGCTTTCTTTGTGTCTTTTTGCTCAAGTTCCAGGAAAACTTTTATAATCGTTTCATGGCTTTTTTTTATGGTTGAGTAACGATAGTGAAAATCAAAATATTTTTTATCTGCTTCAAAAAAACCTTTCTCCTTACTGTACAGTACTGCCTTTTTAAACACCTGACTTATTTCTACTCCAAAGGCACCGGCATTGCCCCGAACAGCGCCTCCCACTGTTCCCGGCAGGCCCATAAGTTTTTCCATGCCGGAAAGGTTTTGTTTTAAGGCATATTGAATGACTTGTGATAAAAGCGCGCCCGATTCCGCTATGACGGTATTATTTTCGTGCGTTATATGATTGGCTTGCATATGAATAATAAGTCCCCGGAATCCTTCATCTGCAAAAATCGTATTGGTGCCGCCACCAAAGAGAAGGGCAGGGATGTTATTTTTTTGAGCTACCTTTATTAGGGTTGGCAACTCCTGGATATCTTTAAGCTTGTAATAAAAATCAGCCATACCTCCTATTCCCATGCTGGTGAAAGGAGCGAGTGGTACATGAGTTTGAATACTTGGGAACTCTTGCGTAAAGATGTTGGAATTCAAAGGTACCATTTATCGTTTTACTGATGGCTATTATTTGGATTTAAACTGGTTTTGAAGAGTTGTTTGACAGGCCAATACTCTTTCCTTAAGATTACCTTTGCCTTTCGGCTTATAGCATATCCGAAAGTTTGATATCTTAAAAGAATAATCCGCAAAGGATAATACGCCACCTTAGCTCAGCTGGTAGAGCAACTGTTTTGTAAACAGTGGGTCCTCGGTTCAAATCCGAGAGGTGGCTCCATTTTGGAAAGCATATTCATTTTGCCTTCTAAAAATTTTTCGTTATAATCCCTATGCCTGTTTTCAGGCTTATTAACCTTTGGGCGGATACTCAAGTGGCCAACGAGGGCAGACTGTAAATCTGCTGGCTTACGCCTTCCTAGGTTCGAATCCATTCCAGACAATTTCGACAAAGAAAAATTCCGCCAGGAAATTTTGGCGTTGAAGTGGAAGTGGTATAACGTTTAGAAATTTTGTATCTAAAACTTCTTTATCAATTTCAGCTCCAGTAATCTTAAGCTCATTGCCTGCGTACTCACTTCATATTTTTTTGAAAGTAAAGTTAATAGTTCCTCTGAATCATTCACAACTTCTTTTAGCCTGGTAAAATGTTCTGTCAGTATATTTGCAGGCATTAAGAGCGCGGCCGCAAATGTATTTGCTTGCCTTTCTTCTTCTGTTTGGGGAAGAGAATTATGTCTAAATTTTAATAAGTCTAGGTCGTGAGCCTTATCTACGAAAGTATCATTATTTTGATGAAGGCAATAATGACCTAATTCGTGAGCAATAGTAAATCTTTTTCTATTTTTGTGATGTAGGGAATTCACTCCAATAATCGCTTTTCCATTACTTTTAAACAGTAAACCAGATAAATTATCATCATTCGGAGCTTCAGAAATTCTAATTCCGTAACGTTCAGCTATCATTTTTACATCAACGGGGACAGTGGTAATTTCGAGGTCTTTCAGTAGGGTTGCTGCCTTGTTTTCTATTTCTTCGTGGTTCATTTACTAAGTTTATTAAATTGTCCTAACGATAATTTTTGCAAACTCTTTAGCCTCTTCATTTTCCAACTTTTCAATATTTTTATCAAACTCTTTTATTTCATCTGGTACTGAGGGTAGAAGTTTAGTTGGGGAACAGCCCAAAGCTACAGAAAATTGCCATAAACGCTCTGCTGTTATGCTTTGTCTTCCTTTTTCAATATTAGAGATAGATCCTTGAGATAGCCCTACTTTTTCGGCTAAAACCTTCATGTCCAGGTCTATTTCTTTTCTTCGATGGCCAATTTTTATACCAATTTTTGTTCGTATTGCTTCGAGTTCTTTTTTAAATTTTTTTGCCGCTTTACTCTTTTCGCTCATTTAATTGAATTAGTATTAGGGCCACAAAAATAATATTAGTTTCACAAATATTATTTGTCAATGACGTATTTGTGGGATTGATTTTGCTTGTTGGCTAGGCTTATGATGAATCAGTAATATTT
>CAYSYL010000081.1:0-3943 GCA_964435355.1 uncultured Candidatus Peribacteria bacterium
ACGGTCCTTGGCCTGATCGGCTCAGACTGGAGTCTCCATCCCTCTCTGCACGATCACACAGAGGTTGTAATAAAGTAATTCCTTCCATATAATTCTAAATTAGAATCAGAATTTATATAAAAAGGTTCAATATGTCAAAACATGCTCTCTATATTAGCTTAATTATACTTGTATAACCGCTGCAAATCCGCTTCGCTCTCAGCACAAAAATAAAATAAGTAGAAAGACCGACGCTACCAATTGGTTTTTCAACTTATCTAATCGACCTTTTCTAAAAAGGATACTTACCGCCGTAAATTTCTTGACGCCCTGGCATGTTTAGGATATGCTACGAGCATGTCGTAAATCCTAAACAGCATGTTATCCAGAAGAAATTCATTCTTTTCCCATTTTATTACCTTTCCCTTTTTTACTAAAGCCCACCTACGCGGAGAGGTTAATAAATTTTCCATTCCAGACAGCACTTTTAATTCATATATTTATAAGGCCTTGAGGGAGGGTGAGATTATCAGTTTGAAAAGAAATTATTATGTGACACGTAACTTCTACGATAGTCATAAAACAGATATGAGCTATCTTTTTTCGTTGGCCAACATTTTATTGCAACCATCATATATAAGTCTTCAGTCGGCACTTCAATATTATGGCCTTTTCGCTGAAGCTGTTAATTACGCTATTACTTCTGTAACTATCAAATTGCCAAGAAAATTTGAAAATCGCCTGAGTAAATATTTTTATCGAAACATAAATGAAAAATTATTTACTGGCTTCCAAACCATCAAAGGTAATTTTACATTTACTATTGCGCTTCCTCATAAGGCGGTTTTTGATTATTTATACTATCAAACCAACCGTTTCACTCAAAATGTCCATGTAGATCTTTTGGAAGAGTTAAGAATTGATACTGATTCGCTTAGTTCGCAAGAAAAAAAGAACCTCAAAAATCTTATTTCCAAATTTACTTCCACGAAAATCAATATATGAATATTCTTATCGAAAAACTAAAAAATGTTGTTCAAGAAAAGCGGAGCGAGGGAGTATCCGATATCGTAACGGTCAATGCTCTAAAAGAAGAACTTCAGTACGCTGTTTTGGATTTTATCTATAATAACAGGGCATATTCAAACTTAATCATGTATGGAGGAACACTGCTTAGAATTGCCTATAATCTACCACGAATGTCTGAAGATCTAGATTTTCAGACCGATAAAGAATTCGATTTTACTAAATTTGCAAAAGACATAATAGCACATTTCAAAAATACTTATGTTTTCGAAATTACAATAAAAAAAAATAGGGGCAGACCAGAGCACGATTCGGCCTATATAAGTTTCCCTCACGTCCTTGAAGAAGTAGGTATAAAAGGCACTGGCTTGCCGACAATTTTAAAACTCCGTTTCGACGTGAATTATTTTTCAAAATCCGCTTATTTTGCCAATGAAACGGTGCCAAAAACGAAAGATATTTTTTCATTTTCAATAAAAACTTACCCTATCTCCACGCTGATGGCGAGCAAAATTGCGGCAGTGCTCTTAAGGGGAAAAAGAGGAATCGGCGATGACACGTCTGACTGTAAGCCAAGAGATATCTATGACCTAATGTGGTATATGGAGAAAAAAATCATTCCAAATTTTGATTATCTAAAGGCGATACATGCAAGGGTGAATAAAAATATAGGTGCCCGAAACGTACTAGAGGTTTTTGATATTTTGAGTAAAAGAGTGATGAATCTGGATGATAAATTGTTCAGTGAAGATTTACAGAATTTTTTTTACAACCCGGTCGAATATGATGTTTGGTTTCGGAATTGGAAACAGAAATATCAAATACTCCGTGGCAATTATCAGGAATTTAAAATTAAAAAAATTAAAGATGAACCAGCTTTGATCGAAAAAGGAATTGATTTACACTCCGATCATAATAATAAATATTTTATGTTTTTATTTTATGCCGAGAATACAGACGCAATAGTCGCTTTTACTTTTATTTTAGAAAGATCTTGGACTCTCTTGGGAGCTTTTAAGAATGGGACAGAATATTCCAACAATACTCTAGAGGCTAACATCAAAAGCTCCTACACAAGCTCACCATCAGTAACTAAATTAGATCATCAATACGCAGTACTTTTTTACAAAAAAATCTTGGACTATCTAAAACGCAATGACTACACGGTATATCAACAAAAATTTGAAACAAAAATCATTAGAACTACTGCTGAAAACCTCAATATAAATACGCAACTTGTTCTCGATCGTCGGCTATTGGAAAAGGAAAAATTTGAAGATTTGTTATAAGATTTTCTCGTTCATACCTCAAATAATACTTAGAGAGATCGCAAAGTATAAGGTTTGATATTAACCTTTTGAAAATGATCACTACCTTCCGGATCGCGCCAAGTGAAATCTAAAAGTGAAGATTTTACGTAGGAGAGGTTATCGAAATTATCAACTCGGGTGACAATGCTTATTTTTTCTCGATCAGTTATGGTAATCACACGGGGAAACTCAACGTTAAAAATGAAAGCTCCTTCCTTGAGACCACTACCAAATTCACTCCGTGGAGTGGCAAGTCCAGTAACATCTCGCCCATCGATAAAAATGCGAAGTGGATCGGTAATGACCCGGGATTGAAACGCAATCGTAAAATTTTTGAGCAATATATTTTCTCCATCTTTCTGCAGGTAAAAGGAATAAAGACTATTTTCACCCACTACCATAGTCTCTTCTCCCGTCGATGCCTCAAGGTTCACTTGCAAGTCCGGGGCGGCATTTCGAACAGCAGTTGGAGACATCAAGCGGCCTTGTAGCACCTCGCCTTTATTATAAGAAACCATGGAAAGTCCGATGATCCCCACAACCAAAAGTGTCACCCCTACGAGAGTAGTGAGGGCAAATTTTCTAATACTATTGTTATCAATATCTTCTACCATAAAGGTGAATCATTAAGAAAATAGTATAGAAGTAGTTTTAATATCGCAAAGAACTTCCCTTTACAAATACGTAAGGGATTTTGGAGGTCGGAGCATTACAAAATTCAAGCTACTTGCGTGTTCCCAATGGCAATGAAAAATAAAAAATTGTTCCTTTATTCTCTTCAGAAGTAAACCAGATTCGACCACCATGGGCTTCAATAAAGGCCTTACAAATATAAAGTCCAAGTCCTGTTCCATTGGTAAAAGCTTGAACAGCATTATCAGCACGGAATAATTTTTCAAAAATATGAGCCTGCTGCTTAGGAGGAATCCCAATACCTGAATCTTGAACCGAAAAGACTATCTCATTTTTTCTCTTCACGGCATCAATGGAAATAGTACTGTTGGAAGGAGAATAATTGATGGCATTGACAATAAGGTTTTGAAAAACCTGAAGAATCTGTTCGGCATTAATTTTTAATGATAAGGCGTTAAAGGCCGTTTTGTTCCACGAAAGAGTAATATTTTTCGTTTGAAGAGGTATTTTTTGGCCATCAATGACGGTTTGGAGAAGAGGAGAAATTTTAGCTAAAGTTTTTTGAACAATGGAATTATCAGTCGACTCAATGCGGGAAACTTTAAGAAGGTCATTGATAAGCGCTATCATTCGCTCATTGCTATCATAAATTTGTTGTAAAAAATCTTTTTGTTCCGCATTCATATTGCCGGATTTCCCGTGTAAAAGCAGTTCAGCAAACCATTTAATGCCCGTCAAAGGGGTTCGTAACTGATGGGAAGCTATAGAAATAAACTCGGACTTCATTTTTTCAATATTTTTTTCACGGGTAATATCCCGCCCTACTTGCTGAATCTCGACCACCTTTTTTTGATTATTTTTAATGGCATAATATTCCCACGAAATCCATCGTACTCCTTGTTTCGTTTTCATTTCGATTTCACGAGAAATACGATAAGGAGATTTCTTCAATAGTGAAATAATATTAGAGAGCTTTTCTCCATCGTTAGTAACGG
>CAYSYL010000081.1:3953-5654 GCA_964435355.1 uncultured Candidatus Peribacteria bacterium
GGCATGTATTTTTTCCCTACTAACATGTCCTTTTTCACATCCATTACCTGGCAAAAGGCATCATTCGCGAAAATAACAATACCGTTAAGATTCGTACGTAAAATAAATTCATGCTGTGATTCGATGATCCCCTTATATTGCTCACGGCTTTGCTGTAGCGCTATTTGGGCTTCACGAAGTTTAGCGAGCATGTTTTTTATTTCAAAAGCCAGAGCCGACATTTCATCCGAACCTTTAAGAGAAATATTGGCATTAAAATTATACTGATGCTTACTGATGTTTTTAATTTGATTTCCCAATTGAAAAAGTCGCTGCAGGATAATTTTCTCTATCAGAAAAAAACTTAAACTTCCAAAAATAATTCCCGCCACAATCAATAATATCAAAACATAAAATATAGCCGATTGAGTGAGAGCTTGGATCTCTGCCGGCACACCGATTTTAATGATGAAACCTGGTTTTTGAAAAAGGTCCTTGAAGAGAATATAGCCCTCAAGGGTGTCTTCCTGTTTATTCGCTACATCATGGGGATAGTCGTTAGAATTAATGATCGTAAAATTACGATGACTTTCCTCTATAAGAGCGTTGGCGAAATGATAACCGGCGGGTAATTCTGGACGGTCGGTACGTTCAAGCATAATAGGAAAAATCGTATTGCGTGAAATTTGATTGACGATAGTTTGATCAAAATATTTTGCAAAAATGAGGACTCCATTCGACGGACCGCTACCATCACTTTTAACGATGGGATAAAAAACAGCAAAAACTGGCGGCAATTGCTTATGAGAAGGTAAAAAGTATCCTGAGAGTGTTTTTTCACGATCGGAAGCGGTTCGGGAGGCATTAAAAGCAATTAATCCTCTCAAAAGATCTGGGTCAATGGCAACTGTTTTTTTTGTCGAAGGATCGATGCTATAAGAATATACCAGTTCACGATTACGGTTAATATAAACGGCAAAATCGATCTCGAGAGTTGAAAAAGCATCTTCCACAAGATTTTCCCTCCGATACTCCTCATTTTTTGTATTGATAAAATCATAAGTATCATCCCAGCGAGCCCAATCACCTGTTTTAGCGAGAAGAAATTGAAAATAATTATCCAAACTACTCGTGACAACCCGTACATGGCGTTCAACCACTTCACGTTGAAGAGCCCGAAATCCGTTTCCAATGGTAAAGTTAAGGAAAAAATAAAGTATAACAGTAAAAAAACTAATGCTTAAAATAAAAATAAGGATAGTTTTTTTACGAAGCGACATGCTTAAAGTTTAGTAAGAGGAATAAGAATTTTAGCCATCTCCCCTCGAGTAAGGGGAATAAAAGGAAGGCATAAATTTTGCTGAACGCTCATGCGTAAAGAGATATTTTTCTCCTGCGCGAAGTAAAAAAAGTGAGAATACCAAGCTGTTTCCGTTACATCTTTGCAAAAGGTGGAATGAGGTGCTTTTTGGATCGTAGCGATGGCAACTTTGGAAAGCATCATTACTTTAAGACCCTCTGCCAAAGTAACGATTGAATTAGGGCGGAAATTTTTCTGTTTTTTATCGATGAGGCCAAGCACTAGGGCTTTTTCAATATACGGTGAAGCAGGATGGTTCACCGGAACATCAATAAAGCTGGAAACTTTAACGGGAGTAAGTTCTCCATATCGGCATTTCATAACTGCAGAAATAAAATCGGCCCGCACGACATTTACGTCAG
>CAYSYL010000082.1:0-5535 GCA_964435355.1 uncultured Candidatus Peribacteria bacterium
GGCTATATGGCTTATCGTAAAGCACTATCATGCAGGAAATCGCAGCTTTATGAAACGGCGAAAGATAAGGATCTTTGGGATAAATATATCGAATATACCAATAAAGGGCTGGTTCCTCCGAAAGAGCTGGAAGATGAAGTGACGGCCAAAGAGCTTACTTTGAATCAAGAAGATCGACTTTTAAGAGTGAGCACTCGAGTGTCCGCCATCGACCGGGAAATCGACTCTTCAAAACGGGCTCTTGATACCACGCTTGCGGCTTATAACGAACTTCGCGAGGCCTGGCCGATGCATCAAAAATATGTCGAGATTTATACCAATCTTTTGAGATATCGGGATAAGTTGATTGAGATGCGCCATGAAGTAGAAGAGTTTCCGGCTAAATTTATTGATGTAACGACCACTCAGTGTACTTAGCTATGAAAAAAAATCTCACATTTGCGGCCCTTTTTCTTTTTAGTCTGGTTTTCGCCCAGTCGATGCCGGCTATAGGTTATGGCGAAGCTGCTTCTACTTTTTCCGGGAAGGAAGAAGATATTCCTTTTTCTACCGCCCGCATTTTTTCAAAAGTTATTGAAAAAACCGGCCTTGACCCGAATGCCGATGTCACGAAATCTTTCGGGGAAAGTAATCCGGAAGAGGTTGATAGTATCGGCAAGGATTTGTATCTTTTGATTTATAATCAGACCGAAAATGAACCACAGCAGCAGGCGTATAAAAATACTGCGGCACGGTATTCTCTTACCGAGGGGCAGATGGTAAGTCTCATGTACGGCGATTATACTCCCCTCCTTCAAAAAACGAAGAGCCTTACCCAGGAGCAGGCGCAAGAAAAGGTGACCGAAATTCAAAAGGCGTTTGCTGAAGAAAAAGATGTTTTACGTTTGGAAGCCAATCTTAAAGCGGCGGTTGAACCGACAGAAATATTTGCCAATGGCGATATTAACGATTCCGGTTTCGATCTGGTGAATGATTTGAATCTTATCGAGGAGCTTCTTTTTCAACAGGCTCAACCTATCAGCGTGGGAGGAAATTATAATGGTGGAGCGGCTGCCACTGAAGCAAGTGTCGGGACTCCGAATGGAGTGGTGGCGGGGGGAAGTTTAAAAGCTTCTTCATCCCAAGCTTATACCTCTCCTTCCCTTATAAGTTCTTCCTTGTCGCAACCTGGAACAGGAAGCAAGGATAAGAGTCTGAATGTGGCATCTTCGAACAAAACGGTAATGAAAAATGAGTCTTCCGGGTCAACCGCCCTGAAAAATTTTAACCCTGAAACCTGTTATGGTGATGTTTCTACTTATTCCACTGCTATCAATCAATATTTGATGGAACATCCTGATGAAAGTTCCTCTTCGCAGGTGTTGTCCCAAAAAGGTTCTCTTGGTTCCGGTGTCGGCAAGGAGTTGTCCCAAAATTCTGAAATCAATGGATCTTCCAACCGTGAAGTAACTTCGGCGAATGGTTCCAATGATTTTCTTCCCGCTCAAGTACCAGCATCTGCCCCTTTAAAGTCTGCTCCTTCTGATGACTGGAAGAAACAAAAAAGCTGTGATGGAATTTTTTGTCTGAGCGTGGAATTTGTTACGAAGCCTGTGACTTCCTCTTTTAGTGACAGTGATAACTGTATCGCCTGTCATATGGAGCATATGAACGATACACTGAAGTATCTTATTAATCACACGCTTTCCCCTGGAAAAGCTCCCGGCAATCTGGGAGAGGGGGCCACCTGTAAAAAAGGGCTGGCCGCTTCTTTCAGTACGGTCAGCATGAATGTCTATGCTTTTCCTGTTCCTATCAAAACACCGGCTAATGACGACCTTATTTATACTACCAATGCGGATACGGCTTATAACAGTCTTTGCAATGCCCTTTCTTTTTTGCCAACTGACATGTGTAACGGGAATTCATCTTCCGCTTCGGACTCTTTTGATCCGAGCGACAATATTATTGATAGAATAACAAAAAAAGAGCTTTCTTCGACTTCCGAAAATTCCGATTCCGTGAAGGTAGCGGAAAATATCGACCGTGCCGTTAAGGGGTATACGGCCGAAAGGAATAAAGCGGCTGCTTCGCTCGATGCTTCAAATCGGGCTTCCGAGCAACTTTTATTTTACCAGCCGCTAGCCCAAGAGCTTGATACCATGAATTTTTATTTTAAGGGGATGAGCGATATTCTTCAAAGTTTACATGAAAAAGTCGCTTCACTTCCTGGGGGTATGGCCTGTACGGATTTAAAAAATAAAAACGAATGCCAATGAAAAAATTTCTGTTTCCTTTTTTATTGTCTCTTTTCTTTCTCCTGCTGAATCCCTTATCGGTATATGCACGGTGGGCAGCTCAAACCGATACAAATGGACAAGGCGGTTATTCGGTCAGTGGAACCGGCAATGAAGCTTTCTGTCGTGGGGATCGCGATTATTCGACTTTTCTTTCCTCGATCGTCGGCTATGATGATTTTACCGAGTACTGGAAAGATATTTTATATCGTTATTCCGCTAATGTTTGTCATTACTCGGATATTGACAGTTTGAAGAATCGGATTGATAAGACTCGAGAACAACTTCGGAAAGCTTTTTATGTTTGTGCTGATACCAGTACACTCAAAAAAACGTACTATCGGCTTGAGGCGGAACTTTTCTTTCTACGAAAGTATGTCGATGCTGACAATGGACAGTTTCTTATCACCTCTGACAGAGATCTGGAAAATAGTTTGCGAGATTATTTTGTTTTAAATAAAGGATTTTTCAGTTCGGAAGAGGTAACAGAACTTGTTAAAAGTTTTAAGAGCCGTTATGGTTCCCGATTACAGACCTATAAAAACTGTACGGACCCTTCGTGGCAGAATTTATCGAATAAATGGGAAGAACTTCGAGAAAATGTCGTTGGGATGGCGCCTTCAATCCAGCAAGCCGGCAAATCTATTGGAGCAAAATGGGACCGATTGGAAAACACCTGTGTTTTCTGCGGGAAAGAGTTTTTTGGCGGATTTCTAGATATGCGTCTCAATGGGGTTCCTCCTCTCCAAGGACTTCAACAAATCGGGCAAGAGTTAGCCAAAAATAAACCGGATGGCTATACTTTTGACGAGTTGCAAACCGCTCAAAACGTTAGTGATACAGAATATAATGATGCCGCATTACAAGAGCAGTATATGGCCCAGTACGATCAGCTTTATCGGGAAAGCTCCGATCAGTTTACGGCTGGACTTACCCAACGACTGGATACGCTCAATAACATTATTACTCGAACATTCCCTTTTCAAAACCAAACGATTCAGTGTTTGAAGACCGTGAATAATAAGCAGTGTTAAGGAAAATTAAGGTGCTGCCGGCAAACGCATTTCCACTACGGCATCATTTCCAGCTCCATCTCTTTGAAAAATCATGTTGATGTTTCGGCTTGTTTTTTCTACTTTTTCCCCTTTCCCTTCGCTTTTTAACGGTTTTACCTTCCCTCCTACGGATATAAAAACCACATTTTTACCATCGTTTTCCGTCACATATATCGCTATATTCGCCTGATCCAATTCTTCCGGTTTCTCAAAGGTAAATTGATCTTTGTTCATATCCGATAATCTAACCGGCGCTTTTGTATTCTTTGTATCAGCTCCAAATCCCCATCCCATTTTGGCACTATTAAAAAGTTTCATATCACGATACGTCATTACCATAATATGAGAAGACATATCTCTGGTTATATCGTCTTTAAACCGACTATTTTGGGGACTTATCCATACCGGTTGCCCCTCTTTTTTTATTATTCTTCCTATTTGGAGTGGGCTTTGATTATTTACGACCAGTCTATTCTCCCCCATCATTTTAAGGGCATCATCTTTTAAGGTTTTTCCGTTTGCCTGTGGCTCTTCCAAGAGTTTCTGCAAAGCATCAGGATCTGTGATTGTTTCGGCTTTTTCCCAAAAATTTTTTGGAGGTTCTTCACTATTACCCCTTACTGATGTTGTCATGATGTTTACTCCCGGATCCTTTCCATTATCACCTACATTATTACAGGCTGATGCCATGAAAGCAGCAATCATCGTTACCGCCAGGGAAGGCATCGAAGGTTTTAGGGAATCAGCGACTTGTCGTTGCGGTTCAAATTCATGAGGCATAGAGGGTGAGTTTATTACATAAATAAAGGGGACTTTGATGTATATTCAAAAATAGAAATACATTCTATAAAGAATTTACCATTTTTGTCAAGCATTCATTTGGAAAAAGAAAAAACCCCTACGACTTAGGAGTTTTTTCAGGCTTTTCTAGGGCTTGTATGAGAATATTCTTTTACCCTTTTGAGGGTAGCCGATTTCGGCGGGAGATTATTTACCAGAATTCTTCTTAGCGGGTGACAAAGGCGAGTATGGTTCCTTTCATTTTTTCTCTCCATTCCTCTTTTTCATTTTTTCTTATTTTCCCGGTAAGCATTTGAATGCTTTCAAAATTATTTTTTTTGCAGTATGGGCACATCTCTTTTTTAGAAGAAACGGATACTCCACACCCAAGGCAGTTGATGATCATGCTTCTTAATAATTGAGTTCGATGACGTAATGATCAGTTTCATCTTTTGGCGGTTGAAATTCTTTGTCGATGTGCAAAGGGGTTTCTTTTGACTCCGGTGTGAGGACCGAATCAGAGGAAAACTCTTTTTCATCTTTCCTACTCATCGTCTCTTTGGGTATATCCTGATTGATGCTACCTTGGACATCATTCTGGGGGATATTTTTTCCCATGAGCGAGGTTTGAGTCTCATCTTTTTTCATCGGCTCCTTCCCTTTCTTTGTTTTCGTCTTTGGTTCCATGACAGCATTTGCCTGGTTATCCAAAAACTTATCTACATCCCCTCTTCGTACTCGATACATTCGCCCCAACTTGCTGGCCTTCAGTTTTCCCTGTCTTATAAATTTAAGAACAGTGAACGGATGAATTTGCAGCAATTGAGAGACCTGCTCTGGAGTAAGAATTTCTTCCATTTAGCTTTACTTAGTAACTAACGACTTTAAACGTACTAAATAAAGTTTACCATTTTTTAATGAACCGAACAATAATATATACCTTTATTTATCTATCTGCGCCTTTATACCATAACTAAGAACACTTTTCAATATTTTTAGCAATTGATATTAGTTTTATTAAATTTTATTAAACTCTTTTACACTTATTTTAAACATATCGTGCACATTGCTTTTTATATCTTTTATTGCAATTTATTAAATTTTATTAAACTTTAGATATTTTTATTAAATTTTATTAAATATTTAACCAATAGGAAAAATCCCAATTATTTTATTGGGAATATATTTGTTTCTTTTAAAATTTAACGAATTTTATATTTTACAATACTTTTTAAGCCACTGTCCTGTATAAGATTTTGGAGATTTTGCCACTTGTTCAGGGGTTCCCGTAGCAATAATTTCTCCTCCCCCATCTCCACCTTCGGGTCCTAAATCCACGATATAGTCGACGGATTTAATGACATCAAGGTTGTGTTCTATAGTAAGTACGGTATTGCCTTTTTCTACAAGGCGCTGGAGTACGT
>CAYSYL010000083.1:0-5321 GCA_964435355.1 uncultured Candidatus Peribacteria bacterium
GGTATACTCACTTGATTTTACGCCGTATTGGGATTTGACGTAGGCCTTGATGCTTTGTATTCGTTGGGTCATGTCGTCGTAGAGATTCAGGCGCGCACGTCGTTGTTTTTGTAATGCCTGTGACTTTTGCGCTACATCAGTGTTAAGGCTCTGGAGTGTCGTTGCCAAGGCCTGGAGATTGGCTACCTGCAGCTTCGCGTTCGAGGGGACATATCCCACCATTTGGCTTACGAAGTTCACGATGTTATTAAAGTATCCGAGGAGTGAGCCGTAGGACTGTTGTGATTGCGAAACAGCTTTTTCGTTAGAACTATTAGGAGCTATTTCTTTTGCCTCTTTTTTATGGCTTCGTATTTCGTTCATAATCCCACGGACTGCTTTACTCTCTTCGGAATGTTTTCCATATTTCGCCTGTACTGCCGCCTCTATTTGAGGGAGGAGTTTTATGAGAGAGGTATCATCTTTTTTAAAAGCTTGCCGTCTTTTTTCTACTGCTTTTTTACACTCCTGTTCCAGTTCACTTTCAATACCGTTGGCCTCGGTAATATCATCGATAAGGGAAGAAAAAGCCTGAGATCCTTCTTTTAAATTGGGTGGACTATACCCCTCAAAATTTTGAATGTAGGTTAATAGATTCTGAGCTTTAAGCAGTTTTGCACCAAATGATTTTTCGGAAAAGGTGGCCATAATGTTATGTATTATGGGGTAAAAATGGTTTGAACAG
Source organism: uncultured Candidatus Peribacteria bacterium (assembly GCA_964435355.1). Taxonomy (GTDB): domain Bacteria; phylum Patescibacteriota; class Gracilibacteria; order UBA1369; family UBA1369; genus CAYSYL01. The sequence goes on from CAYSYL010000083.1 coordinate 725, forward strand.
GAGAGCTTTAGTGAAGGAGTACCTCCTTTCTTTTTACGACAAAACTCCCGGGTCGTGAGGCAGTTTTCGATATTCTTGTCCTTGTTTTCCACTTGCTTTTGACTGTTTCCCTTTTTCTCATGGCAGGTTACAAGATGATATTGATGTAACTCATCCTGCCTGAATCTGTTTCTAAAATTCCCGTGACAGATTCACGTTTACTTTTGTCCGTTTACAAGTTTCTTTTGACAAATGACAGTTTTCTTATGACGGGTGGCATCTTTCTCAAGGTTGTTTCTGTTTTTTTTGGGGTTTGAGGTGTAATTATTTGGGAGCGGGGCGCGACGAACGGCGAAGATCGGCGCGCCCACTCGTCTCTCGAGTCACGCGATGGTGCGGACGAGAGGTCTCCCAGGGGTCAGGGAGCGGGAGGGGCGGCGGTAGATTTGGCGGCTTCTGCCGCCTTATCTTCCACCATTTGTGCCTTCACTGAGGCCCCGATTCCACAGAAGATCAGCACGAAGGCTAACCAGTGGAATCGGTTCGGGGCTTTCCCTCCTAAAATGAGGAAGAAAACGGCGATGAAGACGGGGTAGAGCACCACCAATATTGAGAGAGTGTTGCCCCACTCTCCTCCCCTTTTGTACGCCTCGGCGTACCCGCCAATGACGGCGAGGTCGCCGAGGAAGTACGCCAGCATGGCCGCCGTACACCAAGCGACGGCGACCCATGTTGTGGGGTGAGGTCCCTTGATGTCTCCCACCTTGATCGCGGTCACCACCATTAACGTCATTGGGATGCTGGTCGTATACATGACGGCCAGCACACCAAAGGGGTTGAACTTCGACAGGAACTTCTGTTGAATCACCGCCTGCGCGGCGAAGCAAAAGTATCCAGCAATCAACAGGACGACAGGGTGTTTCCACATGATGAGCTCCACTTCTTTTCTTCCGAAAAAAACGAACACTATTCCGCCCTGCCACCATAGCAAGGGCGGTTCACATCTTTTGGCAGAGACCTATGAGGCCTTGCCTGAGAAGTTTTCTAACAAATTCTTGTTGAAAAACTGCTCAGGCAAGTATCCACTGAGAGACTTTGAGAGAGAGACGATCATGGTATAAGGGCAGATATGAGACCTCCCTCTTAAATGTGCTATTAATGAGAAGTATCAAAAAGATCAGCTTTATACCATAATAACTCTCTCCTGAGTGCTTTATTTTAAAGGGCTACGATTTTGTACTTATAGTGCCTTGGAGTAATGATTGTCAATTATTTTCACGAAATGTCACTTTTCAGTGTGATGCAGGTGCTGGAGAAACGAACTGTTTTTTGGTAGGGTAAGAGTGAATTCGATTTTCTGGGATCTATTTTTTTACCCATAATTTTATGAAATACTTTATTCAATGGATTTTGTCGTCCTTGGCTATTATGATATCGGCTTATTTGTTGCCGGGAGTTCATGTGAGTAGTTTTTGGGCGGCTCTGGTGGCAGCGTTGGTCATCGGAATCTTAAATGTACTTATTAAGCCGATTTTGATTGTGCTGACTTTGCCGATTAATATTTTGACCCTTGGATTATTCACTTTCGTCATTAATGCTCTTTTGATTTTACTCGCTTCCAGTATTGTCAAAGGGTTTGAGGTGCAGAGTTTTGGATGGGCTTTTTTATTTGCGATTGTGCTGGCTATACTTAATTGGTTCTTCTCGACTATGAAGAGCTCATAGAGGCAATTTTAGTGTAAATCTCAGGCGGGGTAGCCGCTCTGCCTGCAATTGCATCATAACTTTCGAGAATAATTAACTCTTCATATACTGGCCATTTATTGCTTTCTTGTAGCACTCCTTTTAATATAGATGGGAATTTTAATTTTGTTTTATGCTTCGAACTCATACGTGTCAGGATCTGCGGGCCAGTGATGTTGGAAAGACGGTCACTTTGTGCGGCTGGGTGAATAGCCGGCGCGATCATGGCGGTCTTATTTTTATTGATCTTCGTGACCGGTATGGTCTTACCCAGGTGGTGTCGGATCCGGCGGTTTCTCCTGAAAATCATGAACTGGCAAATAATGTGCGACCCGAATATGTTATTCAGATTACCGGCACGGTTCGTTTGAGACCGGAAGGGATGAAAAATCCGAAACTGGGAACTGGTGAGATCGAGGTGCTGGTAAAAGAGTTTAAGATTTTGAACAAGGCGAAGACTCCTCCTTTTGAAATCGATCAGGATAAAGAGGTGAATGAGGAGCTGCGTCTCAAGTATCGATATCTTGATTTGCGACGCCAGCGGATGAAGAACAATATCATTATGCGGCACAAGATGATCAAGATGATTCGGGATTTCATGACGAGTAAGGAGTTTGTCGAGGTGGAGACGCCGATTTTGATCAAAGGGACGCCGGAAGGCAGCCGCGAGTATCTCGTGCCTTCCAGGCTTTACGAAGGCAAGTTTTACGTTTTACCGCAGTCTCCCCAACAGTTGAAACAGCTTTTGATGGTCGCGGGGATGGACCGGTATTTTCAGATCGCCCGCTGTTTCCGTGATGAGGATCAGCGCGGTGACCGGCAGCCGGAGTTTACTCAGCTGGATGTGGAGATGTCGTTTGTGGACGAGAACGATGTGATGGGGTTGATCGAAGAGTTGATGATTAAATTAACGGAAGAGCTGGTGCCTCATAAGAAGATTGTGTGGAAACCTTTTAAGCGGATCTCCTGGCAGGAGGCCATGGGGTCGTACGGTTCGGATAAGCCTGACCTTCGGTTCGAGATGAAAATCGTCGATGTGAGCGATCTCGTGAAGGAGAGCCAGTTTGAAGTGTTCACGAAGGCGATAAAAAACGGTGGCGTGGTGAAAGCTTTGCGTGTTGAAGGCGGCGCCTCTTTCACCCGTAAAGAGATCGATGAGTATACGGAGATTGCGAAGGCGAATAAAGCCCATGGATTAGCGTATATCCAGGTGACTCCAGAGGGTCCGAAATCGTCGCTCTTGAAGTTTTTTTCGGAACAGGAGATCGCCGCACTTTTGGAAAGAACCAAAGCGATCCCGGGTGATATCGTGTTTTTTGCCGCTGATCGCTTTACCGTGGCTTGTAACAGTTTGGGACAGGTCCGTCTCGCCTGCGCCGACCGTTTCGGGCTCCGGGATAAAGATAAGTTTGCCTATCTCTGGGTGTATGACTTCCCTCTCTTTGAGTGGAATGATGAGGAGAACCGCTTTGAGTCGAGTCATCACCCTTTTACGACGGTGCAGGATCAGGATTACGACCTCGTTTTTACGGATCCTGCCAAAGCCAAGGGGAAACATTACGACCTGGTTCTCAACGGGTATGAGCTGGCCGGAGGCAGCATCAGAATTCATGAACCGGCGCTGCAAAATCGTGTGTTTGAGGTTTTGGGTTTTACCCCTGAGGATGCCCAGCGACGCTTCGGTCATCTCTTGAATGCGTTTGAGTACGGAGCTCCTCCCCATGGCGGCATCGCTCCGGGCATTGACCGCATTGTCATGCTCTTTCAGGATGAACCGAACATTCGCGAAGTGATTGCTTTCCCGAAAGATCAGAAAGCGAAAGATTTGATGCTTAACGCTCCTTCTGAAATGCCGGCATCCCAGGTGGCCGAAATGCATATTCGCGTCGAAGAGGTAAAAAATGAAAAATGATGCGTCGAACTTTGTAAGAGTTTCTCACAGCATGCGCTTGACAGGGGCCCGAACTTTATTATAATAATATTCTTTTTCGTTTGTTTCTGACAGTATGTCTTCTCGCTTTCAATCTGTTTTGGCTCACCTTCAATCACAAGGTTATGATCTAAAAGAGGTGTCAGAGGAGCTCACATCCCTCGATAACGAGCTTAACAGTCGTTATGGAGATATTGTCTCAGTGGTAGCGGAAATACGGCATGAGTTACTCTCCCTGAAAGATCAATTGTCCGGTGATCCCCTCATGACGTGGGGATTGAATAATTGTGGCTCAGGGGCACGTAATGTGAATGAGGACATAGCTAAGGAATACCAGCATGGAATTTTAACCAATGAGGAATTTCGAGAGAGTATACGCGCGTGGCTCTCGACAATAGAAAAGTATAACATCAGGCCGACCATCAAGAAAAATGCCGGTCTCAGATATAAAAGCGGGGGTATGAAAAGCGTTGAGGGCGTACAGCGCCAGATCGACAACCCTAATTGGAGTACTTACCAAGACAGGATGAGAGATCTAACCCGAGGCCGATTGATCTGCCGTGATCTTCGGGAGGTAGTGAAGGTCGGTCGAGGGGTTCTGAGGAATAAAAACAGATTTTGGTTATGGGGAGGATACAATTATTTTTCAAGTCCGTTGACTTTAAAGAATGGCAAGCCCCGTTTCTTTTTTTCTTATATGGCCTCATATCTTTTTGATCCCTATACGCCCTATGAACTGCAGGTGGTTACTGAAAGAGCCCATGCCGTTGCGGAGTTCAACCATCCTATTTTACGACATAACACGGTCACGCTTCCAGAACCCGATTTGAATTATGTTAAAGCTATGACATGGGGAGCGGCCTTGCTGGATTATGAAGAGTACACAAAGTTCTCGGAAGAAAAATGATTCCCTTTAATTTAGAAAAAGTTTCCGGGGGTTAGGGT
>CAYSYL010000084.1:0-5204 GCA_964435355.1 uncultured Candidatus Peribacteria bacterium
CCGTTGAAGTGGGAATTTCAATAAGATTCACCTCTGTTCCATCCTGAGATTTTTTAGAAGATATAAAATTTATTGTATCGGCGACAACTTCCGTCGTCATTTTTTTTATCCCCTGTTTATCCTTATAGGAACTACTCATCAAACGACCTTCCACATAAACACCCGACCCTTTTTTTAAATGGGTAATACATATTTCAGCCAATTTCCTCCATGTGACAACTTTATGATAATCCGTCTCTTCATGTCGCTGTCCATCAGGAGTTTTCCAGTCACGGTTAGTAGCAATACTGAATCTCGTGACAGGAACACCGCCCATCGTGTTTTTAGCCATAGGATCAGCGGTAAGATGCCCCATTAAAACGACCTTATTAACACTCCTCATAAAAAAACAGGTTAAGAAATAATGTCAGTAACATAACAAGTTTTCATAAAATTTTTTTAAAATATCTGCAAAAAAACTGGATAGATTTTTCGCTTATTTTTGCTAAAATTTAAATAATCTTCATTCGTTTGTATGTTTACGGGCATTATCCAGCATATCGGCGTTATAACGTCCATCACAAAAAATGGACCGGTCATTCGATATGAAATCGCAGCCCCGACTGTAGTAGTAAAAAAATCACCAGGAGCTTCAATGGCCATCGATGGGGCCTGCTTCACATTGATAAAAAAAACATCAAACACTTTTTTTGTCGAGGCAATGCCAGAAACCATAAAAAAGACCATTATCAAAAATTATAAAAAAGGAACAAAAGTGAATCTCGAAACTCCTCTTACCCTGGGGAGTCCTCTCGACGGACACTTGGTAAGTGGACATGTTGACGGGCGAACCACCATAAAAGCCGTTCAACACGATAAAAAAATAAAAATTTTAGAAATTGACCTTCCCAAAGATTTAAGAAAATTTTGTGCTATAAAAGGTTCGGTAACCATCAATGGAATAAGCCTAACAATAAGTAAGAAAAACAAAGCAACTATCGAAGTTTCGCTTATACCCTACACACTTCAACACACCACGATGAATCAAATAAAAGCAGGCGACGAGGTAAATATTGAAGTCGATCTTTTAAGCCGATATCTCGCGGCACTTCAAGAAAACACAATAAAAAAGTAAAAAATTACTGATAACATCTCTCATGAAAACATCATCATCGCAAGTGGAAAGATTAGACGGTTCATCACTTCGAATAAATATAATACTGGCCCGTTATAATAACGCCATCGGAGAAGAATTGCTAAAAAATTGCCTCGCCACGTTGCAGAAAAACTTTGTCAGAAGTATCACTATTCATCGCGTACCTGGCTGCCTTGAAACCCCGCTTGCCACTCAGAAAGTAATACAGTACCAGAAGCCTGATGTCGTCATTGTTTTAGGTGTAGTAATACGGGGAGATACCTTTCATTTCGAGATGGTGTGTCAGGAAAGTTATAGGGGTTTGATGGAGGTGATGCTAAAAACCAAAATCCCCGTAATATGTGGAATTTTAACCGTTAACTCCCTGGCTCAGGCAAAAGAACGCTCAAGCTCAAAAAAAATGAATAAGGGAAAAGAGTATGCCTTTACCGCCATTGAAATGGGTTTATTGATAAAAAATTTACGGCGTGAAGGAAAGAAGCTACAATAAGCAACGAATTGATTCCTTATTTCCCTAACACCCAGCGTATGAAAATCAAATCTCTTCGGGATGCGAAAGTAAAAGATAAAAAAGTTCTCGTTCGAGTTGATTTCAATGTTCCCCTCGTAAAAAATCGGATACTTGATGATACCAGAATAAAACGAACGCTTCCGACCCTTCAGCACCTTTTAAGACAAAAAGCAAAAATCATTCTTGTTAGTCATTTAGGCCGTCCTGATGGGAAAAAATTAAAAGATTTAACATTGGATCCTGTTGCCAAACACTTATCTAAACTCCTGAAAAAACCAGTAAAAAAACTGGACGACTGTCTCGGATTAAAAGTAGAAAAAGCTATAAACCTAATGAAGGGGGGTGACATTATACTTCTGGAAAACATACGGTTTCACAAAGAAGAAGAGAAAAATGACAAAATATTCACTAAAAAATTAGCCGCTCTCGCCGAAATTTTCATTAACGAATCATTTGCCACCGCCCATCGTAAACATGCTTCCACCTATGGAATAGCGCAATTTTTACCAACCTATGCGGGCTTTTTAATGGAAGAAGAAATAAAAACCCTTCAGGAAGCTCTCAATAAATCCAAAAGACCCCTAACAGTGATTGTAGGAGGAGCCAAAATCGACACAAAAATTGGCGTTATTAAAAGTTTTATAGGTAAAGCCGATTATTTTATCATCGGAGGAGGGTTAGCCAATACCTTTTTAGCTGCGGAAGGATTCGATGTGGGGCAATCGCTCTATGAAAAAAATAAGATAAAAATTGCCCAGGAAATAATGCTCAAAAGTGAAGCTCTCAGAGAACAGTTCATTTTGCCTCAAGATGCCGTTGTCGCTGATGAAGTAAGTCCTAAAGCCAAAACTATTGATCTTCCAGTTGAAGATGTAATGGGCAACATGAAAATATTAGATGTCGGGAGAAAAACTATTACCGGATATCAATCGATAATCAACAAATCAAAAGTAATCATATGGAATGGCCCTGTCGGACTCTTCGAATATAAACCCTTTAGTAAAGGAACTTCAGAACTTGCAAAAATGCTGGCCAAATCCAAGGCTAAAGTGATCGTTGGGGGAGGTGATACCGTCGAAGCCATCAAACATTTTGGTATCAGCGAAAAAAAGTACAGCTTTGTATCAACCGGTGGAGGAGCCATGCTGGAATTTTTAGAGAGCGGAACTCTTCCAGGAGTAGAAGTCGTTCTGAAAAAATAATAAAAATTATTTTTTTGGCGGTAGAGAAGGCTTCGGCAATGCTCCCTTTTTATCGGGAGTATCGATTGCTTTTGGTTCTACAGGAGGCAAAGCCTTGGTTTCAGAAGGAGCCGACAACTCATCCCCCTCTTTAGTGCTACTTTCACTCCAACGGCGAATCTTATCCTCAACTATTTCTCTGGGAGTTGCATAACGTTCTCGAGAAAGTTTAATAACTTTTTCACGACGCCCTTCTTCAGTTTCAAAATCAGGAGGAGGCAACGTATCTAATGAAAAAGTTTTCGTCGGCATACCATCAACCAACATTCGGGTATAAGCGGTATATTTATTAAGAGAAACGATATCGGGAGGCAAAACTTCTTCACCATATTGGCCTGAAAGATATTCAGCATCATCAAAACCTACCTGAAATGAAATAATGCTACCAACATTACCAAAAACAGCATCACGAACCTCTTCGGGCATTTGAGCTATATACTGATTCGCCATGGTCAAATTCAACTTATATTTACGGGCTTCAGAAAGAATCGTTGCAAAAGAATCGGTAGCAAAATTCTGGAACTCATCGACGTAAAGGTAAAAATCCGTACGATCTTTTTCTGGTATATTCGCACGACTCATGGCATCCAATTGAAATTTCGTAATCATCATGGATCCCAAAAGCGAAGAAGTGTCTTCTCCGATTTTTCCTTTAGAAAGATTCACAACGACGATTTTTTTATGATCCATCGCAAAACGCAAATCCACAGCACTTTTGGGCTGCCCCAGAATGTTTCTGATAATGGGAGAAGACAAAAATTGACCGACTTTATTTAAAATCGGCGAAATAGCCTCCACTCGAAGTTTTGGTTCCATTTTTTCAAACTCATTTACCCAAAAACTTTTCACAATAGGATCGGTGATCTTCCGGATAACTCTTTTTCTGAAATCGGCATCTTGTAAAATACGCGGAATTCCCAGCATCGTCGTATTGGGATATTCCAAAAGAGACAAAATGGTATTACGCAGAATATGCTCAAGTCGCGGCCCCCAGCTTTCAGCATAAATCTTTTTAAAAATCCCGACCAATCCTGAACATACAATGGTATTCAAAGCAGGATCAATATTCTCAAGCATATTAAAGGCTACAGGAAAATCACGGTCCGCTGGATCGAAAACAACCACATCATTGGTCCTATAGGAAGGTATAAAATTTAAAACGGCATCGGCAAGATCACCATGGGGATCAACGACGGCAACTCCTCTCCCCGCCTGAATATCGGAAAAAATCATATTTTCCAATAAGGTGGATTTACCCATACCCGTTTTCCCGATGATGTAAATGTGACGACGTCGATCCAAGGTTTTAACACCGAAAGTAAGATTTTGAGCACGAAAATTAGTCCTCCCCAAAATTGTCAAATCTTCGTTAGCAACACTAGCAAGAGTCGGTAAATCATTGGGCGGTTCCAATTTTTTGGAACGAACCCAATAAATATTGGGAGTTGTCACGTTAACATTCGGCAAATGCCAAAGAGTGGCTAACTCTTCAACATTTAGAACAAAGGGCTTTTCCAACTCTCTTTCATGATAACGGCGAACCGCTTCAATCCCTGAAAACACATGCTCCATTTCAAAACCGTTGAGATGGGGAATATTAAATTGTTTAAAAGAACCAGCAATTTCTCGAAGTTTCAAAAGCGCGATCTCTTTATTACGCTCTTTCGGAATATAAACCACGCGAACATTGGCTTCGTACAAAAGCTTCCCGATTTTATCGATAGCCGCCACCATGGCCGTTTCTTTATCATGTGTTTTCGAAGTTTGTTCTTCCACTTCTCCTCCATGACTTTCACCGGTTGCCAAAGCTGAAGATCCCGCTTTTAAACCTTGAATAGCAAATAAAAAATAAATGGGGAAAAAAATGGTACGAATAATAGGACTTCTGGTGCAATAGGCACGGGCATAAGCTTTTTGAAAGGTTTCGATATTAGCATAAATCCCTTTTTTCAGAATTCGGAGACATTTCACAAATACTAAACGCCATTTATCTTCAAGCGGCCGAACGATAAGTTGTATCCACGCTTGTTCATCCGGGTCATTAAACTTGGCAAGCGTCGAGGTAATAGCAGCCAAAGGATCCAGAGCCACTTTGGCTTTCTTATCGTCAAACTGGGAATATCGCTTAATGGGAAACAGATCAGGATCAATAAGTTTTAAATCCACTCCCATGGCATTCTTTCTAAAATCAACTTTTAAAAACTCTTTTGCCAAAGCGGCCTCCTTTTCTTTTGGATGAGGAATTGTCAATTCCCTCCCCTCTTTAGCCATTATTTAATGTAAGCCTTTATGGACATTAAACATCAATTTCTCCTCG
>CAYSYL010000085.1:0-5009 GCA_964435355.1 uncultured Candidatus Peribacteria bacterium
GTCAAAAGGACCCTTTCATTATCTTCTCACAGGGATTAGAACAGTATTCGGAAATGATACTGTTTTCTTCTTCCTATTGGCTGCCCTCATCACCTCTAGATCTAGATCCCAAAAAAACCAGATTATTCTGTGGGCTACTACTCTTATTTATGGAATCCAAATGACTGCAAGTGGTTCTAAAGGGGCTGTGTTGAGAATTGGTATGACATTTCTTTTCATGACTCTATGTCGACTAGGAAATATTCGCATTAGAACTATCATTCTTATTCCTGCCATTCTCATATCTTTGTTAGTCGGAGTAGCTACCTTCGCTATTGGCTTGTCATCAAGAGTTCAACTCAAAACCGATGGAGCTATTTCCACTTCACAATCGATTGAAGCTGCCACAACCGTCATCCAAGAAGGTGAGTCCCTCAATATGTTAACTTTCATCTTAGATCGCATCGGGACATTAGACTATCCTATTTCAATCATTGCTCGCCCCGAAACAAATGAGACCCCGACCATTAATTATTTAACTTTACCCTACCTTTTCAAAAGTCTTATTAATATACTCCTTCCTGGAACACCCTATTCCGATGCGGTTTTTCCAACTAACAGACTTCTACCAATTATCTACGGTTTCTACGAAGAAGAGACTTTAGAAATTTCGTTTAACTCAGAACCTTGGACAATATGGGGTGCTTCTTACGCTTACTTTGGATGGGTGGGAGGGGTAGTTTTCATTTTAGTTATAGCGGGATGTCTTCACTTCTTGTTCTTAACACTTGGAAATCTTCCTTCTTGGTCACCGCAATTAAGGATCCTTGCTCAATCAGCACTCCTATTCTGGATAATTTTTGGAGCTTTTTATAATTGTATGGGGATCGACTACGCAGTTGGACAGAGCCTTTTTGTCGTTTTACAAATAGGAGCCATCTATATTCTAGGTCATTCTCTTGATATCTTTATCAAGAAATGGAATCAAATCTTTCAAAATCCAAAGAAATTATCTTACTTATGAATAAAAATTTAATTGTTAGCGTTATTATTCCAACTCGCAATAGAGCGAATGATTTATCTGAGGCTGTGAAATCTATATTGGAACAAAATCGTCTTCCAGAACAACTCTTAATAATCGATCAAAGTGACGACCTAGACTCAAAACAGGTCGTTGACGATTTATTTCATGGTAGCAAGATACCGATCGAATTAGTCTACGTTCATGACAAAACAATTAGTGGACTTGTACATGCCAAAAAAGTGGGTACAGAGAAAAGCTCGGGAGATATCGTTATGTTTTTGGAGGACGATATAGTCCTTGAAAAAGATTATGTTGAGAAACTTTTACAAGGTTTCATTGATCATCCTGAAATGATGGGATCCTGCGGGGTTGTTACAAAGATTCCAAATTCCAGTAATTTTTACCGATGGGGTTTCAATTTATTCCATAGGGGAATATTTTACGATACTCGGGTCAATTGTCATGGAATTAAAAATCTGTCGAGAAAGAAAATGATTCAAAGCAATTATTTAAGTGGCGGAATATCTGCTTATCGACGTGCTGTGTTTGAAAGAGTTCCCTTTGATACAAAGAATGATTTTTTTATGCTTGAAGATATAGATTTTTCGACTCGTGCAGTCCGTGCATTTGGAAAGAAGAAATTTTTCATTAATGTATCAGCTCGTCTTGATCATAATATGTCACCCGTAAATCGAGCAATTCTTGGTCCCCGCTACATCCGAAAGTTTCGAGAATATACAATTTTTTACAAAAAAAACAAAGCCTCTCCTTTTGATTTTCTTTTTTTCATCTGGTTTTTGTTTGGAAATATAATTGAAGCTAGTTTGGAATCTCTTAACTCACGTTCATGGGGTCCCTTGACCGGTTCAGTAAAAGGCCTTAAACAAGGAATTTCGTGGCAAGTCCAATGATTATCGCAATTACAGGTAGCGCTGGTTTTATTGGCCGAGAATTACTCAATAGACATTTAGAGTCTGGTAGTACAATTCGTCTACTCACCCGCCGTAATCAAACAAACCTCGATCTTCCAAAAACTGTTACGACTTTTCATATTGACTTAACAACATCTAATTCGGATGAACTTATTCCATTTGTAGAAGATGTTGATATACTTTACCATTGTGCTGGTGAGGTGAGACATACTGCTCTTATGCACGCTGTCCACGTCGTCGGCACCAAAAACCTTTTACAAGCAGCCGAAGGTCGTATCGGTCGTTGGGTTCAGCTGAGTAGTGTAGGGGTCTATGGTCCTCAAAAAACAGGAGTTGTTACTGAAGAAACTCCTTTAAATCCTCAGGGACTTTACGAAATTACAAAAGCAGAATCTGATCGTCTAGTAATTGAATCGGCTCAACGTGGAGGAATACAATTCTCGATGCTTCGCCCTTCTAATGTCTTTGGGATCAATATGACTAACAATTCTCTCCGTCAATTTTTTAAGATAATTCAAAGAGGACTATTTTTTTTTATTGGTCCTCGGGGAGCATCCGCTAACTATATTCATGTTCAAAATGTTGTAAATGCCCTTATCCTTTGCGGGACATTGCCTCAAGCCACAAGGCGCATTTATAACCTCTCTGATCAACGTTCTCTCGAACATTTTATCGAAATTATTGCAAAGGCATTGGGAAAAAGACCTCCTCGAAAACGCGCTCCAGAAAGCCTTTGTCGCTTCATTGCTCATTTATTTGGATGTATTCCTGGTATGCCTCTCACTCCGTCTCGCATCGACGCTTTAGTGAACCGCTGTATTTACACTAATAGTCGTATTGAGAAAGAATTGGGTTATTCTCACAAAGTATCCATGGAGGAAGGGTTGTATGAATTGGCCAAAGAATTCGTCTGACATTAAGAAAATGCATATTTGTGTAATTGTCACTGTCCCTTTTGTATTAGTCAACCACCTCAAAAATCAGATTTCCGCAACGGTTAAAAAAGGTCATCACCTATCTCTTGTTTCTAGCCCTGGATTAGAACTTGATGAAATTTCCAGGTTAACTGGTGCCACAGCTCATCCGATTCCTATTGCCCGAAATATTTCACCTTGGGCTGACTTGCAATCCCTATTGGCTCTTTACCGTTTTTTTCGCCAAAAAAAATTTGACTGTGTTCATTCCATTACGCCAAAGGCTGGACTTCTTTCTGCAATCGCAGCCTTTGTTGCACGAGTTCCCATCAGGTTCCACACTTTCACGGGTCAACCTTGGGCCACACTTTCGGGCCCTGTTCGATGGATTGCTCAATTTTGTGATTGGCTTATCATCAAGCTCAATACGAGATGTTACGCCGATAGCGAATCACAAAAAAAATATTTAATTCAGTACAAAATTGGACCCTCAAAAAAAATTCGAGTTCTCGGTAAAGGCTCGCTTTCAGGAGTTGATTTTAACAAATTTAATTTGGAGCAGTGGGCTCCTCAAAAAAACGAGATTCGAAAAGAACTGAGAATTCCCGAAAGCGCAAAAGTGATCAATTTTACAGGTCGTATAAATCTTGAGAAGGGAATTCAAGAACTAATATCCGCTTTCGAGAAACTTTTGGATGAAAAAAGAGATCTTTTCCTCTTATTAGTAGGGCCTTTTGAAGAGATCCGTGGTCAGATACCTTTTACTCTTCGGCAGCGTATAGAAAAAAATAATCGGATTCTTATAATTGGGAATACTTCATCACCCGAAAAATATTTTACTGCTTCAGACTTATTATGCTTACCAAGTTATCGTGAAGGTTTTGGAAATGTGGTCATAGAAGCCGGAGCGATGGGATTACCTGCTGTAGCAACACAAGTGGTGGGACTTGTAGATGCTGTTATATCAGAAAAAACAGGAATTCTAGTCCCTCCTATGAACGTTTTATCTCTATATCATGCCTTAAAAACACTTCTTGATAATGACTCTCTTAGAGTGAAAATGGGCAATGAAGCGAAACAACATGCGCGCCTTTTTGATAAAAAAATTATAACTACTTTAGTGCTTAAAGAGTACGACGAGATACTTCAGGATGACTCACTTTTTAAATAACGGTCCTTTAGAATTTTATCAGTATCGACTGTTTAGCTCTACATGAGAGTATATGACAGAGTACTTATATAATAGGAAAAAACAGCCACTAAATGTAGGATAGACACCGCCATTCATTAAAGAATTAAACTTCAAAAAACGATGTACTCTTTTCTAAAAAATTTAAATAGGTGGTGGTAAATGTTTTTAATATTTATTATTCTTGTTATTGTTTTTGCTTCTTCCTTTTTTTTATCTAAACATTTTTCTTTATTTCCCAACGAATGGACACCTCTAGATCAACCAAATAGCCGCTCTCTCCACACTTCACCTACCCCTAGAACAGGCGGAATCGCTATTTTTGTAAGTCTTTCACTTGGGCTACTAGTTCTTTTTATCTGTATAAAACTAGGATTTTTTTTATTTTCTTATCAAGAAGTTCCATTCAAAAAAATTGTATGGATTTTAGGAATTTTTTCATTAATTCTTGCGGTTTCATTTTGGGATGATAGAAAAAATATCTCTCCTATTATTCGGTTGGGAGTCCAATTCATAGGCTCTCTAGGAATTGTATGGGGCGCTCATTTGAGCATCGACCATCTCACATTTCCCCATCTCGGAAGCATTTCACTTGGATTATTATCGGTTCCCATAACTGTTCTCTTAATTTTATGGATGACAAATCTCTATAACTTCATGGACGGAATGGATGGATTTGCGGGAGGAATGACGATTTTTGGATTTAGCCTATTAAGCTATTTTTTTTGGAAAGGAGAAAGTTTTGGACTTGCTATAATTTCAGCTCTCACAGCTTCTTCTACCGCAGGTTTTTTTTTACACAATCTTCCACCCGCAAAGATCTTTATGGGAGATATGGGAAGCATCACACTCGGTTTTCTTTCCGGAGTTTTGATTATTACTGGAATAAAAAAAGAAATATTTGATTTATGGTTGCCTATAATCATTTTTTCCCCTTTTATTATTGACTCTACTGTCACTCTGTTTAAAAG
>CAYSYL010000086.1:0-2058 GCA_964435355.1 uncultured Candidatus Peribacteria bacterium
ATTTTTATTTGATGGATGCGCAATTGTATCTTTTTGGAGCTTTCGGAATAACTATTCTCGCTTTTCTTGTGGCTGATCTAGGATATTTTAACCGGAAAGCCCATGCGGTCAGTACAACGTCAGCTCTTCTTCAAACACTTTTCTGGATTGTTCTGGCGCTCGGATTTGCCGCGCTTATATATGTCTTTATGAATCAGGTGGCTGCTTCCGAATTTTTAACGGCTTATCTCACGGAAAAAATGCTTTCGGTGGACAATTTGTTCGTCATCATGCTCATTTTCAACTTCTTCAAAATTGAAGAAAAGTACCACCATAAAGTTTTATTTTGGGGTATTTTCGGAGCTATTGTTTTTCGAGCGATTTTTATACTCGCCGGATCTTATATCATTAGCGAATTTGAGTGGGTACTCTATATCTTCGGAGCCCTTCTGATTTACACAGGCATCAAGCTTTTCTTCGATAAAAAAGAAGAACACGTTGATTTTCAGCATAATAAGGTTTATCAGTTCGCGAGAAAAATACTCCCCTTTACGGCCAACCACCATAATGGAAAGTTTACCGTCCGGGAAAACGGGAAGTTCCTTTTCACGCTGCTTTTTATGATCGTTTTGCTCGTGGAAACGACTGATATCATCTTTGCCGTGGATTCCATTCCAGCCGCTTTCGCTATTTCTCAAAATCCGTTCATTGTTTTTACTTCCAATATTTTTGCGGTCATGGGGCTGAGGGCCCTTTTTTTCCTGATTGAGAGCGTTCTTCATAAATTTCATCATTTGCAGAAAGGATTGGCCTTTATTTTAATTTTTATTGGAGCCAAGATGTTTTTTGGTATTTTCGGGCTTCACCTGGATGCCCTCGTTTCTTTTGGCATTGTTATTGGGACACTCACTTTGTCTCTTTTGCTGTCCATCCTCTTTCCAAAAAAGTTATGATAGACAAGCATTATTAAAAGGTTGCTTTCCAAGGAGGTGCCTTTATAATATGGTACGCGTTTTAAGGGGAATTCAGGTTGTACGTGTATGGTGGCTTTAGCTCAGCTGGTTAGAGCATCGGGTTGTGGTCCCGAGGGTCAAGGGTTCGAATCCCTTAAGCCACCCCATTCGTTTCGTTCATTACATTTGATCACACCGGCAAAGAAGTTCTTCAACTCTGGGATTAGTTTCCCGTCTTTTATTTGTAAGTTCGCAAGTATCAATTTCAAAAGTTTGTTCTTTTGGGCAGGTTGCGAACTCATGAAGAGCTCAGACGCTCGATTTGCCAGTTCCAATAAGTAAGAACTCGTGATTAAGAAGGTCTCGTCGGCTCGAGAATGTTTACCAAGTTCGTCAAGTAAGTCTTGCTCCTTACAGTAGTGTCCCAAGAAAAAGCTGGGCGAGCTGAGGGTATAGTTTTGGTGTAGGCAAAAAAAGAGGGGTGTGGAAAGATGTCAATGATCAAATCGACTCTTAACCAACAGCCCCATGAACGATCATAACATAACAGTTCTGAAACAACTGCTGCTTTTATTGCCTCTGGATGAATTTGAGGCATTTGTGGGACAGCATCATTTGCTTTTGAGAATGAGCTGTATGCTATTGATTCAACGACCATTGATCTGTGCCTGGCGCTCTTTCCATGGGCGAGATTTAGGAAAGAGAAAGGAGCGATCAAAACATTTTTACCGAACGACGCTACTTATGCAAAATATAGCTTCTTATAAAGCCAAAAATCAACCAATATCTTATATCCATAAACTAAAACCCGACCTCAAAGCTAAACCCCAACCATTACCATCTCCATCCTAACACTAACCACACCTAAAACTCAGTGGCTCCTAACTTCAAAAACCTCTCCCCTGTCGCGACGGAGCGCGACAATCAAAAAACATAAAAATACGATCGAAGATTTACAAAATACAAAAATACCATTATAATAATACTGTCTTATAATTTTTAATTTACGATTTATGAGTGATGGACCAGATAGAAGCCACCATTTTACGGCCAAAGAGCTTAAAGAAATAAGAGAAAAGGAAAGAGTATGGCATACTGGTGAAAATAGTGCTGAAACTTGGCTAGC
>CAYSYL010000086.1:2068-4991 GCA_964435355.1 uncultured Candidatus Peribacteria bacterium
GAATATTATAAACTAAGAAATTAAGGAAAAAAAGGATTTACTAGTTAAAGCAAAACAAAAACTAGAACAAAAGAAATCTAAAATCAGCAAGTCTAAAAAGTCTAATCAGGATGAAGTGTTATGGGAGAAAAATAAACTAATAGATAAAGCTTTTGGAGCAGCTAAGGAAGATTAAACTTTTTGGTTGACGACATGCTTAGATCGTCAAGTCAGACAGTAAAGACCGGATATGGAACTGAAAGGCACGGTAGAAGTGATTCAGAACTTAAAATTCAGCATGGTGGAAGTACCTATTATCTTCATTCCGGAGCTCAAGTAACGGATAGAAGGGCCGAAGGCTTTATGAGTGTAAGAGTTGAAACTCAAACACACCAAGGTAAAAATGAAAGAGTATACGGACTTGATTTTCCGTTTTCTATAACAGTTGATGGCAAAACAGAATATTCTGTTGACAAAGATTTTGAGAATAAAGATGCTACTTTAGAAGCAACCAAAAAAGCAATTGCCTTAACCAACGAATTAAAAGCTATAGGAGAAAGCGCAAAAGCTGGAGTTAAAGGAATAGCTAAAGAAGTTATAAAAAAACTAAGAAACTTATTGAGTTAGAGAGACTTTTAGACAATCCTCTTCCTTAATACCTTTCCAAAACACCCTTAATTCCGTCCCAAATTCAATAATACTTTGGTAGTATCGGGTGCTAAACATATCTGCTAGCGCACCCCAGAATATATAAGAAGATCTCCATCTTTTACGTTTGAGGTTTTTTAATTTTAGACGGCCGCCGGCACATAACGCTTTTGCGCAAAGTGCCGGCGAAACCTACGCCCTTTTCAGGGGCAGACGCACACGAACATCACGCCCTCGGGGTAGGCCCCCGAAAGCGACTGCCAGTGCCCTCCTGGACACGTGGTCTGGTCGGGGGTGAACGAGCTCATGCCCTTTTTCGGGCATGAAGCCGAGGACGCGGGGGACGGAGAGGTTCCTTGATCGAGGAGGCTCTCAGCTTCCTCCTGGGGCTCCGGAACTTCCGGATCAGGAGAGGTGCCTCCGCACGCGACGACAGCCGAGAGAGAGAGAGTCACCAGATAGGAGAACGGTCGACTAATGCCCATGATGAGCTCCTTTCGAATCAGGCGCCGAAAACTGCCTTCGCCCAGAGCGCCTTATCTGGGAGAAGTGGCTCTATCTTAATTAGTAAGACAGAGCTTCTTCTCCCAAATATGTTTGTCTGTAAAAGAACGTAGAAATTAAAGGGCAGGGCAACGCTAAAAAAGATCGCACGGCACAATTTAATTCTGGCGAATCATACTTCATTTCACAATTTTGTCTATACTTTTTCCCTTCAATAACAAGATTCTTTTCACATCTAAAAGCAACTCATGGAGAGTTGCCTTCAAAAGAAGTATAAAAGTCCATTACATTTTACCGATTTTTCTTTTATTTAGAGTAATACTCAAAAGTGTTTTAAATAAAACTTCATCCTATTTTATTTGTAATTCATTCCATTTTTTTGAAATAGTTGAAGTTTATAGGATGTTTTATGAAATATTGTTGACTTTTCGTCAATTATTATTTATATTAACGCCTATTATTTAAATTTTAGGAATATGAAACTATCTTCATACTTAGTTGGTGGATCAATTGTTTTAGCTGGTTTGATTGGTTGTAAGGAAGGAAACCCACAGCAGAATAATTCTAATAAACTTGAAACTCCCACAACTTTTTCTCCAGTAAGCTCCCCTTCTGCACCTACTTCTTCTATTGCATCTTCAATTAAAATGGACTTAATAGATGCAATTTCACTCTGTGAAGATGTTGGAGGATATGTAAAAACACATCCTACTCCCTGTTTGGAAAAAGGAGCAAGAGATGGATTGGATGCGTGTAATTCCGCCTTAGATCAAAAAGGAACAGTTCCATCTGTTACACACGAGAGTTCAGGAGAAGAAATTGCAAGAGCGGCTCGCATAGAAAAAAGAATAGAATCTTTACGTACAGCGAAAGATAGTATTTTAAAATCGTGTCCTACTCTAAAATAAATGGTATCTTTTCCACCAGACTGACCGTTTCAAAACACCAATGAAACCAGATGGTCGTTTCTATGTCCCAATAGGATGGAGCGATAAGGCCTTCGGTTGTTTTTAGGGGAAATCCCTGGAGCGCCGCGATCGCCTGGAGTGTCATATGCACGGCGTCGTAGCCCTCGATGCCGTGGGCTATTCGTTGCCAGTCAGGAAAGAGCCCTCCCTTGCCCCGTCGTGGATAAGCAAGGATCAATTTTTCCCAATCTTCAGCGCTTTCTATTTCCCGGATTTTAACCGTCGCCTTCGGTTTGACGGACCAGACCGCCCAGGGTTTCGGAAAAAGAGTCGATTCGCCGCCACATTCCAAATACATTCGCCACATCCCGTATGTCCCCAGAAATGCCGTGGAGGTGAAGAGAGCAAAGTGCCACGGCTTTACGGTTGTCTCTCTCTCAGCTGTCATGGCATCGATGAAATATGTTTCGTGTAATGGGAATCCCTGTTTTCGTGTGTCCGGAGATTTTTCCGTGCCTATCCAATATTGAGCATCGAGGCGCAGTGGGCCATTGGTTATCTCCGGTATATTTTTTTTCAAATACCTGATCAGTTTTGATGCTGCGAGCATCTCATCGGCTCCCCTGGCCGATATTTCCAGTCCAGGCCTACCGTTGTCTGTGACACTTCCTATCACATCGATGTAATGCCGGATATCAGCCAACAAGCCTCCTCTTTCGCGGTGACGGTAGGGATCCGCATCGAGGTCGTGGAGGCGTTGCTGCATTGCTTTTTCTCCGGTAGTCATGGACTTATGGACAGGTAAGATACACTTGATTGCTTGTCGCTTGAATGAGTTGTGAGACTGGTGCCGAACCAGGCGGTAATGTCAATAACGCTATAGC
>CAYSYL010000087.1:0-3567 GCA_964435355.1 uncultured Candidatus Peribacteria bacterium
ATTCAGACTTATGGCTCGTGCTAAAGCTTTTTTTGCTTTTTCGTGCATACGAAGGCTCAAGTAATTGTCTCCGATTTCTTCGTATGCTTCGGCACAATCAAGATCCTGCGTTAATATTTTTTCGCAAACCTTTATGGCTTCCTGATGTTCGCCTTTCATTTTTTTATGATCGGCTTCCTGAAGAAGTAGTTGTACTCCCGGGTGAAGGTGAAGAGAGGCAGTTTTTGGCATGTGATTTTTTGTTTTTATTTTTGTGTATCATGTTATTTTAGCGTGAATTTTTTGGAATATCAAGGGAAGATAAATATCTTTGCAGTTTTGGCCCAATATCTTTTCGCTTGAGAGCAAAATCTATAGTTGCTTCAATGAGTCCGAGTTTGTTTCCCGTATCGTACCGTTTTCCTTCCAACTCCAATCCGTATACTTTTTGCGTTTCTTTCAGTTCTCTTAGGCCATCGATGAGCCGTATTTCTCCTCCGTGGCTGGAGGTGGCCTTTTCAAGGCTCTTGATGATTTCGGGAGTGACAACATATTTTCCAATAATAGCCAAATTGGAAGGTGCCTGCGGAGGTTTCGGTTTTTCTATCATATCTTCGATACTATAAAGGCCTTTTTTGTTTATTTTTTCACCTTTAATAATTCCATATTGATCCGTTTCTTCGGGTTGAACTTTTTGAAGGCCGATAGTGGAGCATCCGGTTTTTTCGTACGCATTGATGAGTTGTTTTAAGGCGGGGGTTTTCGAATCGACGATGTCGTCACCGAACAGTATGGCAAATGGTTCATTCCCGACGACTTCTTTGGCACATAAAATGGCGTGTCCATCCCCCAGTGGCATAGGTTGTCGTACGTAGACGAATTTTGCCAGTTGAGCAATGCGTCGTACCTCTTTTAAAAGCTGATTTTTGCCTTTTTCAACGAGGGTGTGCTCCAGTTCGAAAGAGTAGTCAAAGTGATCTTCGATCGAGCGTTTTCCCCGCCCGGTCACAATAATGATTTCTTCTATCCCGGACATAACCGCTTCTTCCACCAGATATTGAATGACCGGCTTATCGACGATCGGAAGCATTTCCTTCGGCTGGGATTTGGTGACGGGCAGAAATCTGGTTCCAAAGCCAGCTGCCGGGAATACGGCTTTGCGGATTTTTATCATTGATCAGATTTGATACGGACTACTTTCGTTTTGCTACGTTCGGTTCGTGGCATCGTTATTTTTAAAACACCGTCTTTAAATGAGGCGCTAATTTTGCTGCTGTCGACGGAAGAGGGAAGGACGATGGATCTGGAAAACTCTCCCCAAAAACATTCCTGAGTGAAATAATCTTCTGGAGGAATTTGAAAATTTTGAAGCCGTTTTCCTTTAATGGTAAGGACATCTTCCGTAAGGGCGACGTTGATGTCGTTAAGTTTTACTCCGGCAATTGGCGCTACTATCACGATATGACTGGTGGTTTGATATATATCGAGGGCCAGTTGTCCTTCGACCGTCTCTTGAGGTGGATTTTCGCCTGGGGGGGTACCTGACTCACGGTCATCTGTTTTTTGTGACAGTTGAAAGGAACGATCGGTTTTTGATTCTTCCACTTTAATGCTTCGGATAGGTGTTTTTTTTATCATAATTTTTTTAAAATGGGAGAGTCTTTAGCTGTTTTCTTCCACCTCTTCTCCTTTTGTTTTTTGCTTGGCGGCATTAAAGTAGCGGATAAACTCTTTTCGGTTGAGGGTCTCTTTTTCCATCAGTTTTTTCGCAATATTTTCAATGAGATCCCGATTTTCGAGAATCAACTCTTTCGTTCGTTCATACGCTTTATTGACGAAATTTTTTATCTCTTCATCTATCTTGGCGGCCATTTGTTCCGAGTAGTTTCGAACGTGTCCGTAATCTCTTCCGAGGAACACTTCACGATTTTGTTCCCCATAAATTATCGGTCCAAGTTTACTCATGCCGTAAAGAGTAACCATGTTGCGGGCTATATGCGTCGCTTTTTCAAGATCGCTGGAAGCACCGGTCGTTAGTTCTTTAAAGAAGATCTCTTCGGCGACGTATCCTCCAAGGGCCATACACATTTTATCTTCAAATTTGCTCTTGCTCGTCATCTTTTGGTCATCTTCCGGCATTGACCAGGTGATACCAAGCGCTGATCCCCGGGAAACGATGGTTATTTTTCTGATCTGATCGCAGTTGGGCAAAATATGTCCGATAACGGCATGGCCGACTTCATGGTATGCCGTAATCTCTTTTTCTTTTTTGGAAAGGATGACGGATCTTCGTTCCGGTCCGAGAGAGATTTTTTCGATAGATTTTTCCAGATCTTCCTGATTGATGCTTTTTTTATTGTGTTTGGCGGCAAGGATGGCGGCTTCGTTCATAAGGTTTTCCAGATCGGCTCCACTAAATCCTGGCGTGCTTTGAGCTATTTTTTTCAGGTCGGCATCTTTTTCCAAAACTTTTCCACGGGCATGGACATTTAAAATCTCCTCACGGGCGATGATATCGGGCATGTCGACGGTTACCGTCCGGTCAAAACGTCCGGGACGCAAAAGGGCCGGGTCTAAAACATCGGGTCGGTTTGTGGCCGCCATGACTATAATGTTGGTATCTCGTTCGAAACCATCCATTTCTGTCAGGATCTGATTAAGGGTTTGTTCGCGTTCGTCGTTTCCACCGCCGAGGCCCGCTCCACGTTGTCTTCCCACCGCATCTATTTCATCAATGAAGACGATGCAGGGGGCGTTTCGTTTTGCTTTTTTAAAGAGGTCGCGCACCCGGCTGGCTCCGACTCCTACGAACATTTCCACGAACTCCGATCCGGAGATATTAAAAAAGGGAACATTGGCTTCACCTGCGACGGCACGGGCGAGGAGGGTTTTTCCCGTTCCGGGTGATCCGACCAGAAGAACGCCTTTTGGGATCTTGGCTCCCATACTGGTGTATTTCCCCGGGTTTTTCAGAAAGTCGACCACTTCTATGAGTTCTTCTTTCGCTTCTTTGGCGCCTGCGACATCTTTAAAAGTGTTTTGCTGTTTATCTTTGTCGTACATTCGAGCCCGGCTTTTCCCAAATGACATGGCTTGATTGCTGCTATTTTGCGCCTGGCGCATCATGAAAATGAAAAATCCGACGATAAGGGCGAACGGTAAAAGACTCATTAAGAGATTGATCCAAAAATCCTGTCCTTCCGTTGGAATGACCTCGATTTTTATTTTGCTCTGGATAGTATCCGGCACGTCTTTGAGGAGTTCCGTGATGCTGTTTTGAGTCTCTTTAAAGACATACTGTTTCACGTTGTCGATTCGAGTGATATTTATTTTGTCGTTACTCACTTCGATTTTTTGAATTTCTCCGGATTTTGCTTCCTGGATGAACTGGTCGAGCGTTATTTTTTTTATATTGCCATCGCCTGGATTAAAGAGGATATACAGCCCGCTAATGATAAGTGCCGCTATGAGTAAATAAATGAGAGCGTTCTGAGGACGATTATTTTGAAGTTTTATAGGAGAGGCCACGATAGTAGAAGTTATAAATTACGAAAATTGTACCAGAATTTTCCGAAGTATGGCGATAAT
>CAYSYL010000087.1:3577-4877 GCA_964435355.1 uncultured Candidatus Peribacteria bacterium
TTTTTTTATCGCCTGTTTATTGTACTTGATTTTGCTAAAAGAGCAAAAGCGAAACGACCGCTTTGTGAGCGGTTGGAATTTTGCGGGATGATTTTATAAATTTTTGGGAGGAGCACCGCCGCTTTGCGTACCATTTCTTGCGCTGCAAAGCAGAGGTGCCCATGTAAGGTGGGGGAGGTGAAGACAGGAAGGTTTTCCTGGTCACCTCTGACGACGCCCCCGTTGCGGGGACGCGGAGTTTTCATTCAGTCACTCGCCGAGGATCTCGTGGATCCTCTTCGCCCGGGCGCAGACCGGGATGGACATGTCCGACGTATCGGGGCAGGTGCCCTCGATGCGACGGAGTTCCTCCCGGAGATGTTCCTCGCACTCGATGTCGCAGTTGGGGTCGACCATGCGGATCGACTGCTGTACCTTGGGGCGGGCGACGACGCTCTTCGTGTGCTCGGCTGCCGTCAGGGCGGCCGTCACACGGGTGTTGAACGCGAGGAGGTCCTGGAGCTCCTCGCCGCTGAGCGGCGGCTCGGAACCCTCGACCTTCGTGATGGCACCCAGGCTGTAGCGGACCGCCAGATTGAGCATTCCCATGGCCTCCGCCGTCCTGGCGGTGCCGTAGAGGCCGCGAGCGTCACCGCACGCGGCGGCGCCAGCGAACTCCTTGAAGGCCTCCGCGGGGTCGCTGCTCTCCAGGAGATGTCCGCGGTCATTGAAGCCCGCGATCATGGGGCCTGAACAGTCCCCCGGGGGGGGGAGTTCCGGCTCGGCCTGGCTGGTCTGCGGGGCGCTGGCGGCCGGGGAGGCCGCCGAGCCGCAGCCGGTGGCCACGAGGGCCGAACCGGCGAGAGCGAGCGAGAGAATGCCGTAGCGGATCGTGATGTTCATGTGAGAGTGCTCCTTTCAGAGCGGGTGTGGCGGCCGTTTCGCGGACCGCCGGGTTAGGTATCGGACCTGGCCGCTTCCACTTTAACTCCAGCTCAATGAGGGAGTAACTCGCTCCTTTAAGGGGAACCAGTTGCGGGGGCTGCTATGCCTTAAACCTGTTGAAAAAATGGCTCTTGCGGCGTTGGAAGGAAAATTTTGATCCTCATGTACTTTGAGTACACTGCGGTCAAAATTTTCCTCCTGCCTTGCAATAGTCACTTTTTGAACAGGTTTTGAGTTTAATGTGAAATTTTACTCCTCTGGATTTTCACACCTTGGAGTAGCTTTTTTCACACCGACTCTAAACTTGTAATAGGACATAAGAGTCCCCGCAACTTCTGAGAAAACTGTGATCGAACTGAATGTAAAAGACCACCAC
>CAYSYL010000088.1:0-4782 GCA_964435355.1 uncultured Candidatus Peribacteria bacterium
GGCGGCCCTGATTCGGGAAAATTTCAGCATAAAAGCAACCCCTCTTGTGGTTCTTTTCACCTTTTTAGCTAATTGGGCCAATATACTGGCCCACTTCGCCGGCGTTTCCACTGTTGTAGATATTTACCACATTCCGAGGTATATCGGAGTTCCAGTAGTAGCCATTGCCATGTGGTTCATTGTTTACAAGGGATCATTTAAAGTTGTTCAAAAAGTATTTCTTACCTCATCCGCACTTTTCCTGGCCTACATAATTGCCGGATTCATTGCCCATCCAAATTGGGAAAATACATGGATAGCTGTGACTAATCCTACAATCGAGTTAAGTCCAAACTTTTTTTATACTGCCGTAGCTATGATTGGAACCACGATTACCGCATGGGGACAGTTTTTCGTACAATCATACTATGTTGATAAAGGAGTGACGGCAGAACACCTCAAATATTCACGGTTCGATATAATCGCCGGTTCCCTATGGACCATCATTGTCGCCTTTTTTATTGTCATTGCAACCGGCGCTACACTCTACAAAACCAATCTTCACATCACCGATGCTGCTCAAGCCGCCATGGCATTAGAGCCACTAGCAGGGAAGTTCGCAAAACATCTTTTTGCATGGGGGCTCCTCAATGCCTCTATGCTTGGACTCACGGTTATCGCGATGACCTCCTCATATTTAGTCACGGAAGCTTTCGGATGGGAGGGAAGAGTGGATTTAAAAAAGGAGTCTCCTTCCTTTTATAAACTCTTTACTCTCTGTATCTTTTCCGCAGCAACATTCGTGCTTATCCCACAAATACCATTAGTGCCTCTCATTATTGGATCACAGGCACTCAACACCTTCGTTCTTCCCATTCTTTTTATTGCAGCACTTAAACTGCTAAACGACAAAAAAATAATGGGAGAGAGAAAAAATGGGATAATTGCCAACATCATATCCGTTGTTTCTATAGCTTTCATAATAATTATGGCCTTCACTCTCCTTTATTTAACTTTTCAGGGCACATAGGCATTGAAAACAAAAGATTGATATGGTAACGTTCTCAGGCAAAAAATAATAAGGACGCTTAGCTCAGTTGGTAGAGCATCTCGTTTACACCGAGAGGGTCGGGGGTTCGAGCCCCTCAGCGTCCACCAGGGGACTCAAACGCTGAAAAAATGAAAACTTAGTGTGTATCATCACTAAGTTCTTCTTTTAATGCCTCAGATTAAAAAACTTCGATTAAATCGAAAAATCATAAGCTACGCCTACACAAAAACTATTCTGGCTTTTGGTCTCTGTCAAAATAAGCCCTTCTCCTTGTTCACACTTACGCTGTGCCTCTTCACGGCCCTTAGTTAAGTCATTTCCATTTTCTCCCTAGTATATCCTTTTCAAAAGGGGCCGCTTCCTCGGAGGGCAATACCCAGGAGGTATTCACTGAACAACCAATCATTCCACTTTAGGCTAAACTCGCCGCCCCTCCCAGGGAGCAGTACTTCTTACCATAAGAAAATGACATAGAAAAATCATTAACTTTCATGTTCAAAACTGATACCATTCCCAAAAATAAGTATTGAAAACTATGTAACCTTGCATTGGATAATTTTTTTATTTTTCGCTATGTACCCTTGTAAATATGATCTCCCGGTTACCGGAAACGATTTTTGCCAGTTTTTTGCTCCCCATAATGTATACCATCCTGGAGTAGACTTCAATAAAGGATCAGGCAATCAGGATTGTGGCAATGAAGTGCTCGCTGCTCGGGAAGGGGTGGCAATATTTGTAAATACTGAGGCAGTAAAAGGGCATGGTTTTGGAATTTTTATTATTATTAAACATTCGGACGGAACATATGCGCGATACGCTCACCTTCAAGAAACGTCACTAGAAAAAAATGTAAAAGTTGTAGAAGGGCAACAAATCGGAAAAGTCGGGAACACCGGCACCACCTACTGCCATCTGCACTTTGAAGTTTTTGGAGAGGACTTGGCAAAAATTCAGGAGTCGCATACAAATCCCTGGGCCTATTATCCAAGCGGAAAATCAAAAGAATGGATAGAGCAGCATTATCTGAACCCATGGACATGGCTTAAAACAGAGCCAGCCATCCCCGATTGGGCAAAAAAGGTAGTTGAAAAAGCAAAAAAAACAGGGATAATTACCGATTGGACAAATCCTTACGAGGTTATCGGAGGAGAAAGATTAGAATGGATATTTGAAAAGATTGGTTTGTTAGAAGCAACAAAACATGAAGGTAAAGTGACCTTAATCCGATTAGCCATGATTTTAGAAAAACTTAAAAAAATTTAAATTTTCGAAAGAAATAAAATTGCTCAAAACTCCCTCCCAAGTGTTGCCAAGCTATTGACTAGAAAACGTCACATTGTAAAACTAGTTATAAGTTTAATCAGTTGAGCTTTTCAAAAAATTCTTTGGGTGGAATGCCAAAATGTCTAAGACAGGATAATAACATTCCAATTCCTACCTGATTTCCATGTATAGCAATAGGATAGGTTCCTCCCTCTCGACATTGAAAGATATGATGACTGCCTGTTATTCTCCTCAAGGGTAATAGTGATTTTAACATGTCTAACACCCTCTTTCCCGATAAACCTCGTAATCTTTTCTTATAGTCGATTAAAGGGGGCACCATCATCAACAAAAACCATGCTTGGACTCAGAGCTTAGTAAAATGGTTAGAAATGATGAAAAACGCTTATATATACTGGAAAAACGCGAATCTCGATCAAAAGAAGTTTATTGCGGAAAATATCTTCATGGAACTGGAAATTAAAAACGGGAAAATCGCATAATATAAATATTTAGATGCTCTCAATGCCTTGAAAAAAGCTAACTCTGTCCCTTCTGGTGGGGTACGTCGACTAAGTTTTGAACACTTTTATCAGCAGTTCATTTTAATCCCCAAACAGATATTACACAAAATCAAAGAGCTAAATCAAACTTTAAGCAACAAGTATTTAGCAGCGAGTATATACACCCCCTTTTAGACGTTTCGTAAATCAATTTTCTTAGGATTTTTTAGTTAGACTTTTGAAAATTCTCAATATTTTTTCAAGTTCGGGAACACTTTGTATTGATTCAATTCTTTTTTGTAATAATCCCAGCATCTCTGGGGAACGCTTATTAGCTTTTGCTGATGATAAAATTTGATTCCGAAGGATCCATGTATCCATTAAATTTCTTATTTGCTTTGTGGCATATGTCAGCATTGCATCTTGTTCAGGACTGGTTTTATCACCGACAGTATCATTATTAGGTGTAAGCAGTGCTAATTTTGCTGTTTCTGGCATAACCACTTGCCAATCTGTTTTTGTTCCTAACAAAGGTAAAACTTTTACTTGATCTGCAACAATGTCATCATTTAAATTAGCGCGAGGATCAATATGATGATTTGACATAGCCGCAACAGCATCTGGCGATGTTATAGGAATAACAAGAGTATAATGTTCTCCTCTGTCTCCACTTGATAAAATTTGTTCATTTTCAGCATTATCAGGAATTCCTAATAAAACGTTCTTTATTCCTTCTTTGGTACCTACTCTTGGTTTTTGTACTTCTTCATCAATACTCACTATTTCAATATTTGTAGCCAAAGACCTTGCCTCTGCTGCTCTACGAACTACTGCCAAATGAGTTTCTAGCCTCTTTGCAACTTCCAAACTATCTTTTGCAGCGACAATACTAATAGTCAGTTTTGTTGGGCTATTTCCTTTTTCATCTGCGGCTTTTTCTGTTTCCATATGGCGAAGATTATTGATTCTTTTTATAATAACATATATTTCAAATTTTGTGAATTGTTGTAGGCCCCATTTTAAAAGCCCTTTTCGGTAAGAATAGGACTCACTTATAAAAACTGAAATATTTTTTTACAATTTTTGAAAAAGTTCATTCAAAGCTCTTCCTTTTTCCAAAAATTTATACCAAACAACCTGGCATCGTTTATTATTAAATAGATAAGAGATCTAGAACAGGCGGGAATTCAAAAGTCTATGATTTTCGGTTAAGGTTAATGTTTGTAGTTCCACAAGAACACCTAAGTTCTTGGTGATCACCCCGTTCAGGTAGGACGTAAAAAAGTTCTTTACAATCCGAACAATGAAACGATTCAATGAGTTGATGAAAAGCTTCAACTACAGGAGTAAAGTCTGTAGCAAGTAAGTTAGCCCATTCATTATAGTGAATAGCTGGATTTATTTGCCATTGCTCAATAGATGAGTTTTGGACACATGTTGAAAACTGAGTCTCTTTTTCTTCTATAGCTTTTGACGGAGCTACATGGCCCCATGCTAAAGCCCGAATTGGAGTCTCTGTTTGTATATCTTGGTGGGGTACGTCGACTAAGTTTTGAACACTTTTATCAACAGTTTATTTTGATCCCCCCACAGATATTACATAAAATTAGAGGATTAAATCAAATTTTATTGCCTAGGCAGAAATACTTTTTTCAGGCTTAACTGTTTGTAAAGTAATGCCATTCATATTTATCTCAAAATACCCATCACCAGGTATATATTTTTTCTGTTCTCCGTATTTAGCTATATAGGAATGTTCCCTTTGAAGTAATGCTTCTTTCTCTTTATCAGATAACTTTATGCCTAAAGAGGGCAATAACTTATCATCAACAAAAGGTGGTATTCCATTTATAAGAGGGATCTCCTGAGGCTCTAAGAGTCGTTTGAAACGTTTTATTTCCTTATGTCCTAATATTTTTTTAATTTTTTAAAAATAATAAAATTAATTATTATTAACAATCGGCTTCCAATTAAAAACATCAGATT
>CAYSYL010000089.1:0-4780 GCA_964435355.1 uncultured Candidatus Peribacteria bacterium
GCCATAAGTCTGAATGCCAGAAGCGCGAATGCGAACTATTTGCTGGGGTTCGTTTATTCGGCCACGGGCGAATGGAAACGCTCGATCGAATACCTTGAAAAAGCTGATGAAATCGAGCCGAATCACCCGGAAATATTACGTTGTCTCGGCTGGTCTATGTTCCACGACAGTCAACGTCACCGCGGAATCATACTCCTCGAAAGAGCTCTCAGTTTAGCAGCAACGGACCCATTAATTTTAAGTGATTTGGGAGTGTGTTATTTAAATCAGAAAAATTTCGACCGTGCAGAGAGACTTTTTCAAAAAGTACTTGAGGTGGATCCGGATAATGAAAAAGCCCGGGAATGCCTCAACGCCGTAAAATTTTTCCAAAAGGAGTTCAAAAAAGTAAACGAAACCACCTAAATCA
This sequence comes from uncultured Candidatus Peribacteria bacterium, assembly GCA_964435355.1. Lineage (GTDB taxonomy): Bacteria > Patescibacteriota > Gracilibacteria > UBA1369 > UBA1369 > CAYSYL01. Next base: position 410 of record CAYSYL010000089.1, read on the forward strand.
AAACACTTATTGCAAAAAAAAGCTCACTCATTACAATGAGGGAGCTTTGCCAGTGAATGATCGCCCTTGCGACTGTTCTTTAAAATTACTCACACGAGAACACAAAAGAAGCTCTCAAAATTTCCTTTTTACAAGGAGTCAAGCTCAGCTCGCCGGAGCCGTATTAAAAATAGGGCGACAAGAGCTGAGCGAAGATGACGCCGTAAAAAGGAATTTTCAGAACTTCGAAGGGAGGAAAGTCCGAGCACCAAAGAAACAACGATAACTCCTAACGGGAGCGACGATGGTCTCAAAAATCATCGGCCGGAAAGTGCCACAGAGACAATGAAAGGCCGCCTTGGCGGCCCAAAGGTGAAAAGACTCTGTTTTGCAGAGTCATCCTCCGGCAACGGAGAGATGCGGCAAACCCTATCGGGTGCAAGGCGGGATGGAAGCCAGTGGAACCAGCAGTGTTTCTTCTGCCCACGCTTCCCGCTGCATGAGCCTGTCAGCGATGGCAGGTCGAGAGAGATGATCATACTCCGCTTCGGCAGAGACAGAACTCGGCTTATGATCTGGCAAAGCACAAAAACAACCCGCCCTCAAAGCCGGGTTGTTTTTTAATAAAAATTATGATGTCATACAGATGCTTCATCCATACGTGTATAAAAAGTAACTCGATAGCCGTTGCATGAAATTCCCCACCCTTATTCTTGGACTATTACGAATTCCCATCGATTTCCTCATGGCGATAATGGCCTTTATAGGGGCATATTTCTTAAGAGGACTTCCGAACGCTCTTCCTTTTTTACACCTTTATCTGGATAGGACCGTCTTCCCCCCTCTTGAGGAATACTTTTCATTTGCCATCGGCACCAGCATTATTTTGCTCATACTCCTGGCTCTTACGAAAAATTATTCTTTCAAGAAAGAGATAAAGTTTAGCCAGGAAATAGGAAACATCGTACTCATGGCCATGACCTGGTTCATGCTCATCATCGCTTATTTTTTTATTCTCCGCCAATTTCCTTTCTCCCGTCTTGTCCTCGGCTACACCTTGGTTTTCACCATTATATTAATAACCTGCGGGAGAGGAATTTTAAGAGCCATCAATTATATCCTTTTAAAAAACAATATCGGACGAAAAAAAATTGCCTTTGTCGGATGGAGTCTGGTTGCTGAAAAAATAGCGCCTCAATTAGCAAAAAATGTCGAGAACGAACTCGTAGGATATATCAATCCGGCTGCAATTCAAAAAACAGATATTCCCTACCTTGGAAAAGTGTCAGATCTTTCTACATTCATGAATAAATTAAAAATTGAAGAAATCATTCAAATAAGTTCGGAGTTATCCGATACGGAATCGACGGACATCTTGCAGCTCTGTCGCGAACATCATGTCATTTATCGCTTTATTCCTGACATTTTAACGGTTCATCAAACCAACATAGACGTTGAAACAAAAAACGGCATCCCCATCATAACGCTTAAACCGACACCACTCGATGGATGGGGAAGAGTGATAAAAAGGCTTTTCGATCTCTTAGGAGCCATCGTAGGACTCATTCTCCTTTCACCGGTATTTTTGATCATTACCATAGCCATAAAATTGGATTCAAAAGGAACCGCACTGTTCAAATACCTCGACAATGGGAAGCTGGCCAAACGAGTAGGGCAGCAAGGCAAACTGTTTTATTGTTATAAATTTCGCACAATGCATCCTAATACCCATGCTTTGCGCTATACGGCGCTCGCCGGGAAAAATACTCGTAAAGGCTCCCCTCTTGTAAAAATTAAAGATGATCCGAGGGTAACCAAAGTAGGAAAATTTCTTCGAAGCACCAGTCTTGATGAACTGCCACAATTAATAAATGTTTTAAAGGGAGAGATGAGCTTGGTAGGCCCTCGGCCACATCTCCCGGAAGAGGTGGCAAATTACGAAAAACATCATAAATTCGTTCTCACCATTAAGCCGGGTATAAGTGGAATAACTCAGGTGAGTGGTCGCAGTGACCTCAATTTTGAGGAAGAGGTCCGACTCGATACATACTACATTGAGCACTGGTCACTCTGGCTCGACATTAAAATTCTTGCAAAAACGCTCCTCGTGCCTTTCAAAAAATATAACGAGTAAGCTGGCTTTTTACTCCTCAAGTTCCTGTAAAAGGTCTACCCCATCCTGATCATCAGGAGCCAGTTCGAGAAATTTCTTAACATCGGAAAGCGCCTTCTCTTTTTCATCCAATTCCTGATAGAAAAGCGCTCGATTATAGTAAAGATTGGCATTTTTCGGATCGACCTCAATCCCCTTGGTAAGATCTTCAATCGCTTTGTCTCTATCGAGAAGAACATCGCCATAACAAAGCGCCCGCCCATTATAAGCATCGGCATCTTTTGGATTGAGTTCGATAGCTTTTGTATAATCTTTTATCGACTCTTCACACTGGGAAAGCTGAGCTTTACACCACCCCCGATTAAAATAAGCATCAGCATCATCGGCTTTGAGTCCAATAACTTTCGTATAATCTTGAATACACATTTCATAGTTACCATTATCGGAATAATACGTTCCACGGTCAAAATAAAGAGTCGGATCATTTGGATTTTTCGCAATCGCTTCATCATACTTTGTTCCGGTAGCCGCAGGAATATTGGATTTGATAGAATACTCGACACTTTGACATCCATTTAGAATGACACAGCCAACAACAAGAAGTGCTGCTTTTAAAGGTGAAGAATGAAACATACGTAAAAATAAAAAACTATTAACGGTGAATAATATGTTGAAATATACAAAGAAAAACAAGAGGTCTCTCTTCCAAGAATAAAATAATATGATATAGTACACCAGAGTCCTCTAAAAAAGACTCATCAATTTAAACTACTTCAATGGTCTACCAGCTTCTCAATAAAATTTTAGGCGATCCGAACGAAAGAGACCTCAAAAAACTTTGGCCTCTCGTTAAAAAAGTAAAAAATGTTTATGAAGAGTACGAAAAAACACTCCAGGAGTCTGATATTTTGAAAAAAACCGAGGAGTTTAAAGAGCGGATTCAAAAAGGCGAAACCGTCGATGATCTTTTGCCGGAAGCATTTGCCCTCGTTAAATTTGCAGCCAGATGCTTAGTGGGGAAAAAATGGGAAGTTCGGGGACATGAAATTACCTGGGATATGGTTCCTTTTGACGTACAAATACTGGGAGGCATCGTCTTGCATCAGGGAAAAATTGCCGAAATGAAAACCGGTGAAGGAAAAACGCTCGTTTGTACGTTACCAGTCTATTTAAATGCCTTAACGAAAAAAGGTGTCCATGTCGTCACCGTTAACGATTATTTGGCCCAGCGTGACAGTGAATGGATGGGAGGATTATATAAATTTTTGGGATTAAGCGTAGGAGTCATTATTCACGGACAATCTTTCAATGAAAAAAAAGCAGCCTATGCCTGCGATATCACCTATGGAACGAACAATGAGTTCGGATTCGATTACCTCCGGGATAACATGGCTACCAGTCTCGACAATATGGTTCAACGGGATTTACACTATGCCATTGTCGATGAAGTAGACTCCATTCTGATCGACGAAGCCCGCACTCCTCTTATCATTTCTGCTCCGGCAGAAGAATCAACCAACAAATATCAGCGTTACGCCCAGCTCGTCAGTGACTTGAAAGAGAACGAAGAGTACGTCGTGGATGAGAAACTTAAAACAGCCACTCTGACCGATGCCGGAATTGAAAGAATGGAGCAGAAATTGGGTGTTGAAAATATTTACACCGACGCTGGGTTTATGGAAGTTCATCATCTGGAGCAAGCCCTAAAAGCTTTGACCGTATATAAAAACGATATCGACTACGTCGTGAAAGAGGGAGAAATTATCATTGTCGATGAGTTTACCGGCCGCCTCATGCCAGGCCGACGCTATTCGGATGGCCTCCATCAGGCTATCGAAGCGAAAGAAAGGGTTGAAGTAAAACGTGAAAGCCGAACCCTTGCCACCATCACCTTTCAAAACTATTTCCGTTTATTTGAAAAGTTGGCTGGCATGACAGGAACCGCCATGACCGAAGCAGAAGAGTTCCTGGCAATATACCGGCTCGATACCATCACCATCCCTACCAATAAAGGAGTAAACAGACATGACAAATCAGACCTCATCTATAAAAACCAAAAAGGAAAATACTTGGCGGTAGCAAAACGGGTGAAAGAACTGCAGATCAAAGGACAACCCGTACTGATCGGAACCATATCCGTTGAAAAATCTGAAATTCTGAGCCGTTTATTACAAATGGAGGGAGTCCCTCACAATGTCCTCAACGCAAAACATCATGAGAAAGAAGCGGAAATAATAAGTAAGGCCGGAGGAAAAGGAGCTGTCACCATTGCGACGAAC
>CAYSYL010000090.1:0-4712 GCA_964435355.1 uncultured Candidatus Peribacteria bacterium
GATCCCGAGAGTAAGGCTGCTTTGCAAAAACAACTCAAAGCCGGCATATTGAATATTGTGGCCAGTGAAATTAACCCTCCGGAACAGTACTATGATTACATTACCAACAAATCTAAACTTATCGCTAGCGGCAACGAGAAAAATGAAAAAAACTCAACTCCAGAAGCGTTGAAAGCGGTAGGGGTTATAAATCAAATGTTAGCGGCACAAATATTTAACAAGTATGATTCGTGGGATAAGCTGGAAAAAGCCGGCATTAAAACTCCGGAGGGATTGGTGAGTACCTGGTCATCTGCTGTGGAAAGCGCGAAGCCGTCCATACTCGCTGCCATTTCACGCATTCCCTATAATGAGTGGCAAGCCTTGAACGGGCAACTTTCCATTGATGATGGCTATACTAAAATTATTTGCTCTTCCAAAGGAGATATACAACATTTCGTTATTACTAAGAATATCAGCTCATATTTTGAAGGATTGAAAAAAAAGCATGAGGCCGTTCAAACTGCTGAAGGACGACAGGCAACTTTTAGTTCAGGTGCTGCCGATATTCTTTCTCGATGGCGAAATCCATCCATTATCCTACCCAAAGATAAAAAAGAATTGGCGAAAACTTTAACCGAGGAAATAACTCAAAGGGCCACCGCGGATGGTTGTTTAAAAGAAGGTGAAAAACTGACGGTAAATTTTGAAGGAGTTCCCGTTACGGTTATTTTAAAAGACGGAAAAGTAATCGTTACGGGAGTCGAAAAGGTGTCACGTACATTTTATGAAAAACCGAAACAGGACTCTCCCAGTTCCCGAAAATCCGGAGAAGTAGGTGGTGCAAAGCCGAATAAAGCTCCTCGATCGGGAAAATCAAAACCTTCGGAAGGGAATGGTTATAATTCCGAAGTTGCTCAATGGCGAAGGGAGACCGATAGGGTTATTGCCGCCGTCGAGGCAAAGTATAAAGGAAGAAATGTTCCAACTATGATAAAAGGGGCGGCTCTTCGGAAAGCTCTTCAAAGTATTCAACCACCCGCTAATGCACCTCAGGGCGTAAAAGTTTCAAAGTATGGGTATACGGTTGCTTTAAATTCCCGTGATGCTGAATCACCTTACGATGTTTCCGTTCCACCAGCAAAACGAACCTCTTCACATGATTCACGCGTGGCTTAAGTATAGAATTTGTTACCTATCGTTATGCAAGAAAGTTTACAACCTATTAATGATTTGGACACCCGTCTTAAAAAAGGTGATCCACTTACGGAAGAAGATGTATCTCAAGCTTTTAATAAAGTTAGCCGTTCGCTGACGGAAACTTTTGCGAGAGATCCTTCCAAGATTCCTGCCTTGCAGGAACGCCTCAATAATCTTGAAAATCTTTGGAAAGAAAAAATTAAAGCGGTGAAAGAGGCAAAAGCAACTGAAAAAGAAAATGTTACTGCTGAAGCTCACCACCAGTTGGAGGGTTTTCAACTTGCCATGGCACGGGAATGGGCTCTCCTTGCTACTGATCCCAAAAAGGGTGTTGGCATTGAAGATTATCAAGGGTGGATTGACTATCCTCCCGACCAGTTGCACCTCACTGGTGTTGCTGTTTTTCATAAGCTTACCGATATGTATGCCATAAAAAATGGCACTCCTCCTGAAAAGGCCACTAGTGGCGATGCGGTTATCATGAAAGCGAAAGAACTTTATGATAAGGATAGCGATTTTTGGTCTTTTAATTGGGATAAAGCTCTTGAACATGACACGTATATGAAAGAGTTCGGGTTTATCGAATATCAGGAAAGAGTTGCGCCCTATGGGCTTTCCAATGAAGGCACTGGGTTTGCTATGGCGTACCTTAAATCTTCTGATGATTTGTTTTCTAAAACGCCGGCCGTCAAGAAAAGGTATGAAGAGATGTTTTTTGGGAAATTGAATGAGTTGAAAAAAACGGGATTGATTGGAGAAGATAATTTTCAACAATTAGTGGATAAGGGGGAAAAGTTACTGGGAGGTGGAACTTTTAGTAACGGCAGAACCCCAACGAAAGAAGAAGAAAAATTGCCCGAAGTGAAAGCGTACCTTTTGGACAAAAATAGTGCCTTCAATTCTACCTATGAGAAGGACTATTTTCGTGGGACTTTTGAAATGGATTATCTGGCGCAGATTCCACTCCCTCAAAAATATTTCGACGAGCAGGTAGCTCCCTATCAAAAAAAGGTCGCTGATCTTCAAGGGAAAGGACTGGCGCTCTCTACCAATTTAGGAGTTTCTCTCGATCCGAAAACTCTTCAGTTATTGCAGGGATTAAGCATTGATACTGTTTCCAAAGATAATGAAACGATCATTGCTGACGCCGAAAAAGATATGAAAGGGAAAATTCTGGCGAAAATGAATGAAAATTTCGCTCATACGCAGAATAATCTTGTGGCACTTCGTAGCCGGTTCAATGCTCTTAAAGAAAAAAATCTGAAAGCGGGAAATAAAAAAGTATCTGATGCGGAACTTGCTGCTGTCGATAATGAGCTGACGAGTGTAGATGGTGCCACCGGGAGTATCGGTTCCGTGAAAATAGAGCAGAGCATGACGGCCGAAGAACTCACTTTGCAGCACGGACTTATTACCACCATTGATAATAAACTGGCGGCTATACAGCTAACGCTCAATGGATTTTCCACTACTTCTTCGGACCCTTCTGAACCGGCCGCTAAAACGGCCGAAGAAGCCCATGCGGAACCAATTCCTCAAGCGCCTGTTAGCCGAGGATCACGAAATTCTGTGGATGTGGACGTAACGGTTGAACCAAAAAAGAAAAAAGGCCCTTCGATGGCTGATATTGATAGAGCGCTCAATATAGGTTCTGTCACTGTCGCAAAAACTCCCCGCTATGAATCTTCACGACGGTTGAAGAAAAGGACGGAACGAGTGGTCGTTGTCCGCAAGAAAGAGTCCGTCAATCTTAATCGCGAGTCCGTTGAAGGCACTCAAGACCGAGTGGCTAATAGGGACAGTTACAAGCCGTATGAAGAGTTTATCGGACCATTTCGACGTGAAGAGTCTTTCAAAAATAATAAGGGAATTATTACTTTTGAAGCCGATTGGAATGGTTATGGACATGGGGTTGAAGGAGGTAATGCCGATATCGAGTTACGAGTGGTGATGAAGGAGTCGATGAATGAAGCAACGCGGGAACCAATTCCTGCTGGCTGGATACGATATAAAATTTCGCGAAAAAATGTCGGAACCGATGGGAGTTTTGAACGAATGGGGTATGCTCCGAATTTTGAAACGGCTATGGCCCAGATTGCCCATGCAAGACGATGGGCTGAAAATTATAGTGAAACGATGAAGCCCATGGAGCAGAAAAAAGAGGATTTATTTAATAAAATTTCTTCCATAAAATCTTATAAAATTCATGAAAATAGAATCGGACGGCTGGTGAGCTTTTCCGTTCTTCCCAAGAACGATGTCGTCCAGTTATACCTTGACTGGGGAGGAGGAAACTCTCACGATACCAAGGATAATCCGATGGTGAATGTGTGGGTGAATGAGAAAGGCGGCCTTACCTCTATTGTAAATTTCAGCGGTCAGGATTTTATTCAAGGCGCTACAGAATATGCTGATTTCAAAGGGCTTGTTCTAGATCTTGAAAAGATTAAAAAACAGGTAGGCAAAGAGGAAAAAATTACTTCAGATAAATATGAAGCGGAAGCGGCTCACGTGCTTGATGATCAAAAAGAAGAGGCGGATTCTGCTCTGGATGAAGAAAATACTGCCAATGCACCTCCCAAGTCATTGAAAGGTCAAGAATTTTTGAAAGAACAGGAACCAGGTGTTGAGAAATTTTTGAAGGAAAAAGGGCTCACCGGCTTTGTCGATCGTGGCTACTATCAATATCTTTATCCACCTTTTATTCATTTGAAGGACGTTCATCTCGGACAAAAAGATCTTCATTTTAAACCTTTGAATCCAGAAACAGCCGGATTTGAAAAAAAAGCTCTTGTGGCACTCAATGATTTTCTTAAGGAAACTTTTCCTCAGGAAGAGATTGACCGGCTTGGTCTTTCACAAGACCGCAACAAGGGTCCATTAAGCAGTATGAAAAACGGGATTGAGGCTTTTTCGTATCTTGCCCGTAAATTGAAAGAAATTGATACATCCGGGAAGACGGAAGTTGCAGCAAAATTTATCGATATAACCCAGCGGGCAATAGAAAAATCGGGTCTTTCATTTGATCATAAACCAAGTTTGCAGGAGCTCCAGGAGAGTTATGGGGATATTTTCGTTCCGGCCTGGCAGCAGGCGGAAAGTGAGCTGGATCAGCTCCTTTCTGAATAAATTATCCTGTTGGGATAAACTATTTGAGGGACGCCACTTTTTCCTTTCAGGGTTTCAGTTTTTTTAATTTTTTTGCTGTTCGTAGTACAAAATACCAAAAGGGTTGGTAAACTATTTCTTGAGCGGGGAAATAATTGATGCGCTGTCCTCCGAATTTTACTTTAAAGTCGGTTACGCCTGCCCAGGGATGATTTGGTTCATTTTCGGGAGATATGCCGAAAAAATCGTACCAGCGATATCCTTCGTTTTTGGCGTCTTGTATCGCTTGCCATTGAATGAGCGAAGTCGCTTTCACTTCTCGATGCGTATTTCCGGAAGCCCCGAAATAGTAGGTGGCCGTATCGTTATAATAGGTAGCTATGAGTCCAGCTACCGCCTGCCCGTCGTATTCGGCGAGATACAGT
>CAYSYL010000091.1:0-4639 GCA_964435355.1 uncultured Candidatus Peribacteria bacterium
AAGAATTCCCAAAAGAATTATTACATTTAACAAAAATTATAACGTTTTTTTTCAAAGGTGCATGTTTATAATATAAAGCGACTGCTATTGAAAACTTTGAAAAAAATCTCCAGGCCGCCGGCAAAAGAGTGATAGATTTCAACGATCTTATCGTACAAGCAGAAACCATAGGGAAACAAAGTGAAAAAGGAGAGTATAAAGTACTGGTTGAAGCGTTAAAAAGTGAGTTTTCCAATAGCTTGTTCATGGAAAAAGAAGGAAAAGTCGATACATTACGAACACTGGTAAAAACGGCCCAAAAATATGCCGGATTACTACGAAGAGAAGTAGCTCTCAAAGTTATCAGCAAAGACACCTTTGGCCGATGCATTGGTGAGTTCATGGAAGTGGCTGGAAAAAAGGGCGACGTTACAAAATTCGTTGATGAAGCGACATTTAGTAAAAACAGAGAGCCATATCGTGAGGTAAAAGCTTCATTTGAAAGTGCGGACATATCAGCCGAAACGAGAGCACAATACCCCGAATTCTATGACCTCGGATTGAAAGGGAAAAAAGAGATACTGAGAAAAATTGAAATGGAAAAAACTTCAGGAAAAAGAAGAGAAAAAACACCAGAATCATCAAAAGAAGGAAGTGAAGAAAATGAAACGAAGGAAAAAAGTGATAAGATACAAGAGTTGATGAACTTTGCAGCCAACCACGAAAAAATGGGGAAACTGCTCGAAAGTCAGGGCAATGAAAATATTGCAAAAATTCATTACATGGAAGCCATCAGCTATTATGTCCAAGTCAAAAGCCGGATGAATGCAGGTGACGCCTTTATGGCCTTAATCGATGAAAAACTCAATGCTCTTCGTGCCTCGGTGGGCATTGACGGAACAGAAGAAAACGAAGATCCCTTGAGCGATCAGGACATTATAGTAGCACTCGGTCAGGTAGAAAAAAGTCCAAAACTGAAACATGAACGCCTCCTTTATACTTTGACGAGCCTTGCGATCGATGCGATTCGTTCAAGCGAACTCACGGAAACCAGTACACGCATCGCCGAAAGAGATTTTGGCTTAAACGATCAACAAGCCAAAATGCAGGAAGCCGTGGCAACACATACGAAAGGGAAAAAAGTCATTGCTGACAACAAAGTGGTAGACGTCGTCACTTTTGACATGGGCAGATTAGACCTTTTACGTCCCGAAGAAATTCAACGGCAAAAAGAACGAATGCTGGCAATGCAACAGAATCGAGAGCAACAAAGGCTGGTAACTGGCCGGACGGTTCAATTCGAACAAAAAGGAGTTCGTACTCTCAGCGGAAATGAAGCGATTCTTCAAGTGCAAGATCAAGAAGAACAGCTTGAATCGGCACTTTTTATGCAAGTAATCGCTCAATTACAAGGAAAAAATCATGCGATAAGCGAAACCGATCAGGCTCGCATCAAAAACATAATAAGCAGGAGGGATAAATCAGTACAATTGAAAGAAACCTCTGCCACCGAGTAATTTTCAAAATCTCGGAGACTACTTCAAAGAGGACTCTTTTTATGCTACAATAAAAGGATTTATTCAACCTTTCTTTCATGACCTCACAAAAAAAATCAACCCTTCTCGACATGGGACTTGCCCTTACGATGGTCCTTGGACTGCTGACAGTGATGTATGTTATTCCAAAAAACGCCATCAATGTCTGGAATATGCTGCTTTTTGCGCTTATTTTGATTCCCACTTTAAAAGCGCTCATACATGGGGCCCCTTTTGTGCCCACTCCCATGGCAGCAGTAGAAAAAATCGTCAAGGCCGCTAACATACAACCGGAAGAAAAAGTATATGACATCGGCTGTGGAGACGGACGAATGGTGTATATTGCGGCAAAAAATTATCAAGCAAAAGCCACAGGTTTCGAACTTTCGCCCATAGTATACTTCATTGCTAAAATACGACAGTTACTGTGGAGATCAAAAGCAAAAATACTTCTCAGGGATTTTACCCTTCACAACCTTACTGACGCAAACGTCATTGTTTGTTATCTATTGCCAGAAACCTTAGCAAGACTTCAAAAAAAACTAGATCGCGAATTAAAAAAAGGAGCACGAATCGTTTCTTATGCTTTTCCGATCGGGACATGGAAAGAAAAAACTAGACTTCCGGGCGATCCGAAAAATAACGTGGCCCCGATTTGGGTGTACGAAAAATAAAAAACATCCCAAGGTAATACACTGATAAAAAAATAAAAGTGAATCTTTCAATTTTGATAGAAGCAAAAGGAATGAGAGAAAAAAGCTCCACTCCTTTTAATAAAATCCAGCAAAGGAGCCACGTAATGGCAGAAAAAAAAATGGCCAATGGCCAAAAAAAGAAAGAAACAACGAGAGCGAAAAACGAGAAAAACATAATGAAAGGGATGAGAGGCAAAAATAAAATATTGGCGAAAGGAGCGATAAGAGAAAGTGTACCAAAGTTCATGAGTGTAATCGGTAGTGTCAAAACTTGAGCAGCCAGAGTAACAGCTAAACCTTCAGCCATAAAAGAAGGAAGATTTTTAAGTTTCGATTGTATTGTTGGCAAACAAAAAAGTATGCCAAACGTCGCCAAAAACGACAGTTGAAAAGATATATCGGCAATAAGAATAGTAGGATGAAATAAACTCATAATAAATGCCGCCCAAAGCAACGCTTGCAAAGCGAGAACCTTGCGACCTAAAAACTGAGCTGTCAAAGACAAAACCCCCATTACAGAAGCACGCAAAACACTTGCTGAAAATCCTGTCAGCAGAGCAAAAACTCCAAGAACTACCACAGTAGAATAAAACCGGATTCTTTTGGAACATGAGCGTAAAAGAAATTCAATACACTGAATGAGAAGAGTTATGTTATAGCCGGAAATGGCTAAAATATGGGTCAGTCCGGTAGTAGTAAAATGATCCATAATAATTTTTGAAAGATTGCTGCGAACTCCAAACAAAATACCGTTCACTAAACCCAAAACCGGTTCAGGAAAAATAGTTTCAACTCTTTCAGCCATAAACTGCTTAAAAAGAAAAAGCAGACTCCATCCATCAAAATAGTACCTTTTCTTGAGAAGCTTAATCTCGGGGTTGTACATAACAGTAAAAATTCCTTCATTCGCCAAAGTATCGGAATAAGTAATAAATCCACTTCCTTTAGCTGATTCATTAAAAGGAGTTTTTAAAAACCCAGAAATTTTCAGTAAATCACCGTAGTGGTATTCAGGATAAAAAGGCATTTTAATCAAAATTTTACCCTGGATGGGAAAAGTTTGTGACTCAAAATGAAGTATTTTTGCTTGGACAATGTAATAAGAAGCATCTTGGCGAATATCAGCCTCCGAAATTACGACACCTTCAAAAGACAAAATCCCCAGCAGTTCCCGATACGAAGCAATATCGTCGGGCTTGAATACCTTAGGCATGCGAAGCCAAATAAAAGAAAAAAGTGCCATAAGCAAAAGGCACAAAATAAGGAGATAACGAATTTTCGAAGAGGAGAAAACCATAAAAAAATCGTACGGAAACTCCTTAAAATTTCTTTCAATTGTAAAAAGAAAATTATACGTTCAAGGGAAACACTAAATGTTCAATGTGTTGGATTGACACCTTTTCAAACTATTTAAAAAAATGGTATAGTACCGGGGCACGAAAGCGATATCCTTATCTATTCAATATTTTATATGAAAAAACTTTCCATTCTATTGGCAACGTTCCTGACTCTTTTTGTCATAACCGCCTGCAATTCTCAGCCAAAAACCGTAACAACTGAGGGAAACACTAAGACAGCGAATCAGAACTCGGAGCAAGAACCGAAGAAAGATGCAGAAACGATGATAAAAGACAGCTATAAAAAAATGACTGAAATGAAGTCATACCGTTATGAGCTTTCCATATATGCGGAAACAGAAAGAACCACGACTGAGGGTAAGAAAAATACGTTACAGGCTTCCGTAAAAGGAGACATGAATGTTCAGGACATCAAAAAGCCGGAACTAAGCGCTGAAATTTCTGCCTCAGGGGAAGATGAAAACGGCAGTGGAAATATTGCGGGAAAAATGCAAATTACCAATGAAACTTTTTATTTCAATGTGGCAACCCTCGCCTTTAGCGAAAACGATGCCGCTACCCAACTTAAAAAGTATCTGGGGAAATGGTGGAAAATAGCGATTCCAAAAGAAACTCTCAATCAAATAGAATTAACACTCCCGAAAAGTGACGACTCAAATCTGACAGCCGATCAGAAAGAGGCAAAACGGCTTATAGAAAATACCAAGTTTTTAAAAACGCCAAAATTCAGCGGGATTGAAACAGTAAACGGGAAAGAAAGTTATCATTACATTGCTGAAGTGGATAAAAAAGCGGTCTCAACTTTTTCACAGGAAGCGGCGAAACTACAAAAACAGGATATGTCCGAAACCGAAATAAAAGGATTAGAGGAAGGACTTGAAAAAATAAACTTCGGAGTTGATATCTGGATAGAAAAAGAAAATGAAGTTATTAATCAAATACTAGTGAAAATAGAGGTTCCGAAAGGAGTGAAAGATACCGACGGCACCACCATCCCAGGAACAAAAGTCGAAGTGAAACTGACACTTTCGAATATTAACCAAGCTGTTAAATTAGAGGCTCCTGCTAATGC
>CAYSYL010000092.1:0-4591 GCA_964435355.1 uncultured Candidatus Peribacteria bacterium
CATTGGTAAAGCGTTTTTTGGTTCCCGCGCTATTGAAAAGATTGTCCTGGAAATGGGGGTCGACAAACCGGGCGATATGGATGATCTTCTTTCCGTCGTTCGTCCTACTATTTCCGTTATGACGGCTATTAAACCGGTACATCTGGAGGCCGGCCAATTTGGGTCGGTTGAAGAAATTTTGAAAGAAAAAAGTAAACTCATCCATGCTTTGCCTTCGGGAGGGATTGCTCTTCTGAATGCCGACGATCCGCTTCTGCTTGCCGAGAGTAAAACTTTACGAAATGACGTTCGCTGCCTCCTTTTTGGCACGTCTGAAGAGGCTGGCCTTAGGGTGACTCATTTTGCCAGCAGTCTTAAGGGCTTGGATTTCACCGTAACGTATAAAAACCAGTTTTATAGCGATCATTTGCCTCTTATTGGCGCCATTCAACTTTATACTATTCTTCCGGCTATTGCCGTGGCTCTTACCCAAAACTTCACTTTGGCTGAAGCGGTTGATTGTCTGAAAAAGTATATTCTTCCGCCCGGGCGCATGAATCTTATCGAGGGACTGAACGGCAGCACTCTTTTAGACAGCACTTACAATGCCTCCCCTGAGACCGTCATGGCGGCTCTTGATATTTTGGCGAAAGAAAAGAGCTATCGTCGTATCGCCGTACTGGGAGATATGAATGAATTGGGTGTTTCATCCGAACAAAAGCACTTTGAAGTCGGGAAGTATTGTGGTGATAAAGTGGATATTTTGGTAACAATCGGAGTCAAAGCAAAAAATATCGGGAATGGGGCTTTGACGGGAGGAATTTTACCTGCGGCTCTTCACACATTTGAGAGTTCGGAAAAGGCCCTGGAATTTCTTAAAGACATTGTCGGAAAAGATGATATCATTCTGGTGAAAGGGTCTCAAAATCGTGTGCGGCTTGAGAGGGTGGTGGAGGGGTTAATGAAAGATCCTTCCCTTGCAAATAAACTTTTAGCGCGCCAAGAAGCGGTATGGAAAAAAATTCGTTGATGATTAGTATCGCCTAACTCATAAAAATGGACTGGAATATCGCGGGACACGAAAATTTGAAGAAAATTTTGGAGGCACAGATAGTATCTGGCAGCTTGTCACATGCGTATCTTTTGAGCGGGCCGGCCCATACCGGCAAATACACTCTTTTGAAGCATTTCGCTTTGGCCCTTCAATGCTCCCATCAAGGCTGTGGCGAATGCTCTACTTGCCGAGAGATCGAGAATGGATACCACGCGGATACAAAAGAACTCGCTGATGATGGCGAATCTTTAAAAATCGATACGATTCGGGAGGTGCTTGCGTGGCTTGCTTCTACTACTACGAGTCGTTACAAGATTCTCATTTTGCAAGGAATTGATCGTTTGACGGTTGAAGGAGCCAACGCCTTATTAAAGAGTTTAGAGGAACCGAATCCGAAAGTTATTTTTCTTTTAACTACCAATCATCTCCATCAGGTTTTGCCCACCATTCTTTCAAGAGTACGACATTATCAAACTTTTCCCCTTTCTTCCGAGGCGATGGAAACCCTCGTACGAAAAGAGGCACCTTTTGTTGATGAACATAAACTCTCTTTTATTCTGCGGGTCGCTTTTGGAAGGCCGGGATTAGGACTCCAGCTCTTACGAGATGAAAATTTATATGGCACTTACTTTGCCATGTATGAAGAGGCGGCAGCGTTTGCCGAAACTTTTTCACTTTCTGATAAATTTGAATATATCGCTCAGCTTTTGAAAAGAGAAAAAACCGAGGCGGAGGGTCAGCAAAAAAATGTTTCCCATGCCAAAGAGCGCGACATTAACTTGAGACGTTTTCCTCAAGGGATCTCGCTTTTTTTAGAGATGCTCTTGTTGTCTTTAAAAGCCAGCTTGCATCGAAAACAAACGAGCGATCGTTTATTTCATATTGTCCGCTCAATCGAAAAAACTGAGGAGTCGCGCCAACTTTTGGAACAAAATATTAACAAGCGAATGACTCTTGAAACACTTGCCCTGAATATATAATTTAAACTTATGTTGCAATTTTTTCTTATCATCATTGGACTTGGGATTTTAGGATTTATTTTTTTGCGCCGTTATCTGATGGTGGAGAAAAATATAAAACTGTCTTCCCTGTTTTTTAAGCAGCGTCATTTTTTCGATAAACTTCACATCGAGAGCAGATTTGAAACAAAGGTGGATGAGATGATTCCCTCCCCTGAAACAACTGATCCGAAAAATGGTGCCCGTGCCGCCATTCTTTTAAAAAAGGCCATGATCACTTTGGAAAAAGATGACGTAAAAACGGCTCAAAAATATTTGATCCAAGCTATTGCTGTTGATCCAACCCTTGTTTTAGGCTATCACCAGCTGGGGCTTATTTACCTCCAGCAGCATCACTATGGGAAAGCGGAGACTATTTATCGAAAACTGACGCTGAGTGTTCCTGAAGAGGCACTTTATATGAGCAATCTTGGCGTGGCACTTTACCATCAGAAAAAATTAGAAGAGGCTAAGCAGTACTATAAAAAAGCTGTCGCCCTTGATTCTTCGAAGGGAGGTCGCTTTTTTAGCGTGGGACAAATTTGCCGAGAGCTAAATCAGCCTCAGGAAGCTATCGAGTTCCTTCAAAAAGCGGTGGAACTGGAACCGCAACATATCGACTATCTTCTTTCATTGGCGGATGTGTTAACGGAAACCGGGAAGACGGCTGATGCTGAACAGGTTTTCCAAAAGATTCTGGCTCTTGATCCGGAAAACCCAGTCGCTTTACGAGTTCTCCGCCCAAAAGTTTAACGGTTAGAATTTTGGAAACCGGCTCTATGCATTTGGGGCCGCCGGGGTTGAAGCGACATTATTTGGCGGTGTGGGAGATGCTGCCGGTGGGGCTTCAACCGGGATTGGCACGTAGTGGCTTAGAAGGTTTTCTGAGGTCTCTTTGCCGTCTTTTTTGATATGTCGAATCCATTTGTAATCCAAGCCGCCTCCAAAAGGCCCTTCAAGGGTTACGACGCGTCCATCGTTTGTGCCATAAAATTTAAAATAGGCATTGGAATCTTCAACATATGATTGAATCAAAATGCTTCCCGGCGTGTTATTGATGAATTTTAAATCGCTCACTCCCGGATAAATCGTTGCATCAAGTCCATGTCCCATGCTTTGACCATAGTAACTGACTTTCCATGAGTGTGGTTTTTGAGCGGTTATTTCGACTCCAGCGAGCAATGCGGCACGATAGGCGGTGGTTGATACCTGGCATATACCCCCTCCGTATTCATATTCGGCTTTATTTTTCTTGATAACTTTTTCGAGCTTATACCCATTGGCTCCATCCACCTCTCCGAGATAAGCGTTAAAAGAAAACTCTTCGCCTGGTTTTACGATAAGTCCATTATATTTTTTTATGCCCACGTCTATATTATGACGTCTGTTGGCGGGGGAACCATAGTATGAGGAATGGCCGGTAGAAATGAGTTCTTTTATTCCCAATTTTTGCAAATCTTCCGCAATGGTCACTTTTGCTTTCTGTGTCTGCACTGGGACGGCTACGCGAGGCACGTTTTCAGTGATCGCCTGCGCCATCATTTGGCGAAGCTTGTTTTTGGGAACTGATTTTCCATCTTCTCCTTTTCCCTCAATTATTACTTTTCCTTCTTTGTCCGTTGAAATGTTCGCCGGGGACATAGGAATTTCAATACTATTTATGAGGTTTTCCTGTAAAAATGGGTCAATGGCATCCGTTACTACCAGTTGAACCCTGCTTGCCAGCTGGACGGGACTTTCAGCGTTTATGGAGGGTTCGGCGGCTTGTGCCACCATCGGGAAGTGCCACGAACTTCCTTTTACACTCACCTCATCTTTTTTTTCAAATTGAACGGCTCCTAAATGTTCCGACAGTTTGAGCGTCATTTTTTTATCTCCGGCTATAAGGGTTATCGGTTTTTGTAAAAGAGGGATGAAGGTATCTTTTATACTTTCTAATTCTACGGCTGTTAATCGTGGATAATCCGCCTCCACATCAACGATGACTGGAGTGGAGTCTAACATTTTGGCGCTTTCGCTTAATGCATGGAGAAATTTGGATCTTTGGATGACCACTCCTTCACGCTCCTTTTCTACCTGGAAAGCTCCATCTTTTACCGTTAGCATGGCACTTTTTGCTCTTTTTGATTTCATTTTGAGCTGTTTTTCCACTTCATCGATGGCTTTTTCTGGATCGAAAGTGTAAGCCACTTCGACTTTCCGAGGTGATATGGTGGCACCAAAGACGGAAGCCAGTGTTTGTTTTTGGAAATCGTATACTGGCAGCTGACTTAATGTTTTTTGCTCATCAACGGTAATACTGAGTTCCGATGGCAATAGGCCCACCTTCTCTCCCTCAAAAGCGAAAATTATGGGTTTTTTGGCATAAGCGACAATCCGGTCTTTTATCATGTTCTTAGCTTTACTTGAAGTCATGAAACTCATGTCTGTTTCTGCAAAAGCCGTCAGAGGAACTACTCGATTAGCAGCATACAGGTCGAAAACCATCACGATCGATGTGAAAGATATGGTAATGACAAGGAAAATGGCACTTTTTCGAAGAGTATCTGTTGCTATATTC
>CAYSYL010000093.1:0-4498 GCA_964435355.1 uncultured Candidatus Peribacteria bacterium
TGCTTCATTTATGTGTGTTGTGCGCTTTTTGGATCTGTTGCTGTATTTTTTCAGGGGGTACAGAAATTATATGCCCTTTTAGTATTAGGTTTTTTGATGGTAATAATTGGACTTTTAGTGGTACATTTTGGCAATAAGAAGGTTATGAAGAAAGAGGATTCAATGAGAAGATAAAAATATCGTATTTCCCAAGGATAATCTTCTTGCTAAATAGATGGTTTTCAAGTTATAAGAAAGCACTTATGCATGATCCCGTTCGTGAAATAAAGGATAAGCTTTTGATAGAAGATGTCGTAAGCCAATATGTCCAGCTGAAAAAAGCTGGGAGGAGTCTTAAAGGCCTCTGTCCTTTCCATGCGGAAAAAAGTCCCAGCTTCGTTGTGAGTCCTGATCGGCAAATTGCTTACTGTTTTGGATGTCATAAGGGGGGGATGTTTTTAGTTTCATTCAGGAAGTGGAGGGAGTGGACTTTCCCGATGCTTTAAAAATATTGGCGGAAAGGACAGGAGTTTCCCTTAAGGAATACCGTCCTTCTTCGCCGAAAATGACCATTACGGAGAAAGATGAAATGTTGCAATTATATGAAAAGGTCACTCAATTTTATGAGCATCAACTTTGGGCTACTCCGGCAGGAGCCAAAGTTAGGGAATATCTTTCCCGGCGAGGGGTGACGGATGAAACGGCTAAAATTTTTCGATTGGGTTTTTCTCCCGATTCTTATGAAGCAACGTATACGTATTTATTGCAACACGGATTTAGTAGAAAACTACTGGTCTCAGCTGGTATTTCTTTGACCCAAGAGACCATTGTCGAAAAAATATACGACAGGTTTAGGGGTCGGCTTATGTTTCCAATTTCAGATGGGTTTGGTCGTGTGATAGCTTTTGGTGGAAGAGCCTTAAAATCTGATCAAGAACCAAAATATCTCAACTCGCCCGAAACTCCCCTTTACCACAAAAGTTCCGTACTTTACGGTTATTCTCACGCTAAGCCGTTTATTAAGGAAAAGCAAAAAATCCTTATTGTTGAAGGGTATATGGATCTTATTGCCGCTTTCCAGGCAGGGGTAAAAAATATTGTTGCTGTTTCAGGAACCGCTCTTACGGAAAAACATCTAAGAATTTTAAAGCCCTTTGTTTCAGAACTTACTTTTGCTTTTGATATGGATAATGCGGGCCAAGAGGCCTGTCGAAGAGCTTTTGAATTAGCGCAGCCGATCGATTTGGCTATTCATGTGGCTCTGTTGCCTGAGGGGAAGGATATTGCAGAATTTTGCCTTCATAAAGCTTCGGAACTTGATTCAGTTATTCAATCTGCAAAATCATATGGAGATTATTTCTATGAAAAATTGTTAAAGACATATGGGGGAAAAGATATCTCTTCTCAAAAGAAAATTGTACAAGAGTTCGTCCCATTTTTGCTTACTTTTAAAAGTTCACTTGAAAAAGATACGTATGTTCGTCATTTGGCTTTGGAGTTAGGAATTCAGGAATCATTCATTTATGATGAAATGAAAAGGCCGTCACTTCCTTCTTATCATCCTGCGAGGCAGCAAAGAACTCTTGAAAATAACGACAAAAAAAATCGAAAATTCGAAGTGGATCAGATGCTTATCGGTTTTATGCTTGAATTTCCCCGACTTTCAAAAATTATGATTGGCGAGATTCATGAACAACTTTTTTCTGATCAGTTTAAACCTATTTACAAGTCTTTCATTGATTATTATAATAACACGGGCTTGGAGGGTGTTTTAAATGTAATACCACTCCTCCCCGTTGAGTTACAAGAAGAGGCTGCTTTGATAGCTTTATATATACGCGAGTTGCATGGCGAAATAAGTGAAGAAAATGCCTATGAAGAAATGAAAAAACTGCTTAAAACTCTAAAAAAAGAGTTTTTACAGAAAAAGGTCAACCATCTTCAAAGACAAATTCTCCAAGCGGAAAAAATACGTGACAAGGCTGCTTTAAGCGCATTACTCGTAGAAAAAGATAAATTTCATACTGAATTACTCCAATTTTAAGCTATGGCTCAAACAAGAAAATTTATCACCCAACCGTCGGACGATAAGCTAAAACAGTTTCCTCCGGCTGTTCGCGATTTAGTGAAAAAAGGACAAGAACATGGGTTTGTGACTCATCAGGAATTGTTAAAAGTAATGCCGAACATTGAAGACGATTTGAGTTTGTTGGATGAATTGTATGCTTTGTTTTTGGATTTGGGTATTGAAGTGATTGATTCAAAAGAAGCTTTGGCTTTTAAAGGCAATAAAGAAGAGGATGAGGAAGGGCAGGTGGAGGAGAAAATTAAAAAGGTAAGTTCTCCGGTGGAATTGAAAGAGATTGCTAACGATTCTATTCGTTTATATTTATGTGAAATTGGCAAAGTTCCTCTTTTGAAACCGAAAGAGGAAATAGATTTAGCCCGGCGTATAAAAAAGGGAGATCAGACGGCTAAAAGACAGTTAGCTGAAGCTAATCTTCGTTTAGTGGTTAGTATTGCTAAAAAATATATCGGACGAGGATTGTCTTTCCTGGATCTTATTCAGGAAGGCAATATTGGTCTTTTTAGAGCTGTAGAAAAGTTTGACGCAGATCGCGGCTTTAAGTTTTCTACCTATGCGACGTGGTGGATTCGACAGGCTATTACTCGTGCTATTGCCGATCAGGCCAGAACTATCCGTATCCCGGTTCACATGGTGGAGACCATTAATAAACTTACTCATGCTCAAAGACGTCTCGTACAGGAGCTTGGGCGCGAGCCACTTATCGAAGAGTTGGCAGCTGAGATGGATATGGATGAAAAGAAAGTACGACATATTCTTAAAATTTCACAAGACATCGTTTCCCTTGAAGCCCCTGTTGGAACTGAAGAAGACAGCAAGCTGGGAGATTTTATTGAAGATGATGATGCCCAATCACCTCTTGAAGCAACGAATCGTCAGCTTATCAAGGAAAATATTCATGAAATGCTTCAATATCTTTCTCCTCGGGAACGTAAGATTATTGAAATGAGATTTGGTCTTAAAGATGGGGTTGGTCATACTCTTGAAGAGGTGGGACAAGAGTTCGGTGTTACCAGAGAACGTATTCGTCAAATCGAAGCCAAAGTTTTACAAAAGCTTAAAGAACATCCAACAAGTGTTAAAATAAAAGCTTTTGCTTAAACATAATTTCACAGTATTTTTTAAATTCTTAGCTTTTTATGGCAGATAATACTACTACAACTACCGGGGGGCAGAGCGATGATACGAAAGTTACTCTGGTTACCAAAGAGGGTTTGAAGAAGCTTCAGGAAGAGCTGGAATACCTTAAAAATGTTAAACGCAAGGATGTAGCTGCCAGAATTAAAGAAGCTATTTCATACGGTGATCTTTCAGAAAACTCCGAGTATGAAGAGGCTAAAAATGAACAGGCTTTTGTTGAGGGCCGTATTCTTGAACTTGAGGATAAGGTCAAATACGCAAAAATCATTCCGGGAAAATCTCACGATACCATCGTTCAGTTGGGATCTCGAGTTACGATTCGAAATATTGGCCAGAAGAATGCCAAATCTGAAGAGTATACCATCGTTGGTTCTACCGAGGCAGATCCTCTTTCTCATAAAATATCCAACGAATCCCCAGTTGGTGCGGCTTTGCTGGGACAACATAAAGGAGATATCGTAAAAGTCATGGCTCCAAATGGAGTCATTGAGTTTGAAATTGAGGAAATAGAATAACTTCTTTAAAAGGTATTTCTCTTTTCAATAAGATATTAAATCCCGAGAGAGTAAATTTCTTGGGATTTTTATTTTCTTTTCTTTTTGCCGGGCATGTATTTTTCTTTTTCCATGACGGCTTTATATTTTTCCTTTATGTCCGGATACACTTTTTTGTAATCGTATATGGCTCTACCGAAAATATATATAATGGCCCCAATTATCACATACAATACAGCTCGAGCTGAAAGAAAAGGCAGGGAGGCATATCGAAATACCAGATAAAGTCCTAATAAAATTCCTATCGTCTGAAGGTGTCCGACATATCCTTTAAAAGTGTTTTTTAGGGCTTTGTCGTTTTTATTCTTCCGCAAATAAAAGCGTAGTATGAATGAAAGAGCTATAAGGACAATAGCAGCAGCAAGGATGACATAGCGCGATCCCATATAACTTCCTGGCGCTGGATTAAAGAGGTATTTTATGAGTTCGATGAGCGAAGACATGTGATGAAGAGTTATAAAATAGAGAGAATTTTTAGGGAGAGGATTCTTTTTTGTTTATTTTGAACGCTATTACAATAATACCAGCTATTAAGCCAAGTAAAGCATAAATTTGACTTTCCCTCATTCCTAAAAAATAAACTGTTTCATCTCCACGTAAGAACTCCTCAAGAAATTTCAAAAATGAGAAAGTGGTTGCTGTATAAAGAGCAATACTCCCTGGTTTTTTATATAGTTCCCATGTAAAAGCCTTGAAGGATAAAAAAGTTAAAATTCCGCAGTATAAAGCGGCATATATT
>CAYSYL010000094.1:0-4439 GCA_964435355.1 uncultured Candidatus Peribacteria bacterium
TCACAAAGAGATACAGGGACTCCCGCCTGAAAGCTGATACTTATCGTCAATGCTTTTTCCGGAGCTTGCTCAGGTGAAACAGTCTTCTTAAACATATCAGCCGGTGGCGGCACATTAGCATCTTCAAGCACACCCGATTCATAACTTGTGTGCATAATGTTTTCATCAATGCTATAAGGTTTTTCAAGCGTTGAGGTGACCTGAATGCCATGCTTATATGCATAGGCAATCATATCGGCTCTTCCTTTAAACTGAGCCAAGAACTCAGCATCCTTCCATGGGTTGTTCCATAAAATGGCGACAATAAAAAATCTTATCACTCACCTTTTAAATTACCTTTATGAAACCAACCATCGATACATTAGCCCCAAATTTTGAAGCCGCGGACCAGAATGGAATAAAACGTTCGTTAAAAGATTATAAAGGAAAATATTTGCTTCTGTACTTTTATCCCAAAGATGACACCCCAGGATGTACAAAAGAAGCTTGTGCCTTCCGCGACCATTATACCGAACTGAAAAAACGTGTAGAAATAGTGGGTGTAAGCGGAGATAATGAAAAATCTCATCAAAAATTTATCGAAAAATATCAACTGCCTTTTGCCCTTTTAGTCGACAAAGATAAAAAAATCATTGCGGACTATGGCGCAAATGGTGTTATATTCCCAAAGCGTGTGTCTTTTTTAATAGATCCCAATGGAAAAATTGTAAAAATTTATGAAAAAGTGACTCCGTCTGAACATGCCCAAGAAATTCTTAATGACCTTACAACTCTATGAAAATCATAAACATCGCCATCATCGCGCACGTTGACCATGGAAAAACGACTCTCACCGATCACCTCCTCCGCCAAGGAGGAGCCTTTAACACCCATGAGAAAGTGGAAGAACTCGTCATGGATTCCAATCCGCTTGAAAAAGAGAGAGGCATCACCATTTTAGCCAAGAACTCATCTATCCATTATGGAGATTATAAAATTAACCTCGTAGACACGCCTGGCCATGCTGATTTCGGATCGGAAGTAGAGCGGGTACTTAAAATGGTGGATACCGTATTACTTTTAGTGGATGCGAAGGAAGGGCCGATGCCACAAACCAAGTTCGTCCTTCAAAAATCTCTCGCACTTGGCCTTCGTCCTATCGTCATTATCAATAAAATCGACCGTAAAGATCAACGGGCTACCGAAGTGGTAGACATGGTATTCGATCTTTTCATAAAACTCGGGGCCAATGAAAAACAACTGGATTTCCCTATTATTTATGCCATCGGACGTGAAGGAATAGCCAAAAAGCAGTTTAACGACGACTCTAAAGATCTAACTCCTCTTTTTGAAACCATTATTGACCATGTACCACCTTATAACGATCGTTCGAGCGAATCACTCCAAATGCAAGTAACCAATCTGAAATATGATGATTATATCGGACGAATTGCTATCGGAAGAGTCACTCGGGGAACCATTAAAAATGGGAGTCAAGTAACGGTATGTAAACGAGACGGGAAAACAGTGAATGGACGCATTACCAAGCTTTTGGTTTTCGAAGGAATACGACAAATAGAAGTACCGGAAGCACAATCAGGCGATGTCGTTTCTATCGCCGGATTCCCGGATATTACCATTGGAGAAACCGTTACCGATCCACAAAATCCGGAACCGCTTCCTCTTCTTGAAATTGATGAACCAACCCTATCGATGAACTTCCTCGTCAATAACTCACCTTTTGCCGGGAAAGAAGGAAAATTTGTCACAACCCGACATCTTAAAGAAAGGTTGGAGCGCGAACTCCAAACAAATGTTGGACTTAAAGTAGAGCCAATTCCTAATTCGGACGGATACAAAGTATCAGGACGAGGTGAACTCCATCTCTCAATTCTCCTTGAGAATATGCGTCGTGAAGGATACGAAGTCCAGGTTTCACAACCGGAAGTAATCTACAAAACCATCAATAGTGAAAAAATGGAGCCTATGGAACAGTTGATCATAACCGTACCAGATGATTGTGCCGGAACAGTGATCGAAAAACTCGGTCGCCGAAAAGGAGAAATGCAAAATATGCAGAGTGAAAATGAAGTAACACGTCTCGAATATATGATTCCGACCCGCGGACTGTTAGGCTTCCGTTCAGAATTCATTATGGATACCCGTGGACGTGGACTTATGGATCATAGTTTTTTTCAATACGAAAGATATAAGGGCGAACTGAGCGGTCGTCAGAACGGAGCGCTCATTTCAGGAGAACAAGGAGTGAGTGTTGCCTTTGCATTATGGAATCTTCAGGAAAGAGGAAAAATGTTTATTGGAGCCGGCGTATCACTGTATGAAGGAATGATTATTGGAGAAAATGCGAAAAGTGACGACATAGTCGTCAATCCATGTAAGGAAAAAAAGCTGACGAACATGCGAACCACATCCTCCGATGAAGCTATCCGCTTAACGCCTCATTTGGAAATGAACCTCGAACAGGCCTTGGAATTCATTGAACAGGATGAATTAGTTGAAATTACCCCAAAATCCATACGAATACGAAA
The DNA here is from genome assembly GCA_964435355.1 of uncultured Candidatus Peribacteria bacterium. GTDB lineage: Bacteria > Patescibacteriota > Gracilibacteria > UBA1369 > UBA1369 > CAYSYL01. Next base: position 2,529 of record CAYSYL010000094.1, read on the forward strand.
AAAATATCTGACAGAAAATGAGAGAAAACGTCACAACAAAGGAATGTAAAGCGAGCTTTCTGTAGGAAAAAAGAAGAAAAGAAACCTTTCATCACGGCAATCCCTAGCAAAAAAACAGATATCGGCGTGTACAACGACCTGTTTTTTTGCTATAATGGCAAGAAAGTCAAAACCAAGAAAATTAAAACAAAAAATATGGCCTCAGGCGTACCAGTCGATGTAAATGCAGATGTTTCCTCAAACGGAAGTTTAGATATCGGAAACCTGATTCCACAAATCCTGGAAAAATTTGTGGCAGTGCTGGAAGGAGCCGCTATCATAGCGCTGGGAGTGGTGATCATTCGCTATATCCACAGCCGCTTGAGAAAAATGGAACAGACCCATGAACAACAAAGAAATGTCATCAATTTGCTCGAAAAAATCACAAGCGGGTTCATTTTCGTCATTTCCATTACCACGGCTCTCAAAATAGTGGGAATAGATATGACTTTACTCGTTAGTGTTGCCATTCTTGGGTTAAGTTATGGTCTCCAGGATATTATTAAAAACTATGTAGCCGGTATTCTTATTTTATTCAAAGCCCCTTTTAAAATAGGCGATGTTGTGAAAATAAGGGATTTCACCGGACGGGTAACAAAAATGGATTTCCAATCCACCAATCTTGAAACTTTCGACAGTCGTCATGTCACCATCTACAACAGCGATGTCATGACTCAATCGATTGTTAATTTCTCCAACAACAGTATCGTACGAATAGATTTCGATGTCAGTATCGGTTATGGATCAGATATACCTAAAGCCATCGCCATTTTCCAAAAAATCATGGAAAATTTCGGTGTTATTCTGAAAAATCCGAAACCTGATATTATTTTTAAAAAATTTACGGAAACCGGCCCCATCTTCACTCTTAAATTCTGGATTCAAAAACCTGCCAATATACTCAGCATAAAAACTCAAGTGGCAAGTCTCATAGCACAAGCCTTCGATGAACAAAATATTCTCATGCCATACGTAAAAGGCATTGAAGCTGAAAATGAACCAGCATTAAATGTGGTTACCGAAAACCGTAAAGCCAGAGTTCAGACTTTCTATCAGCAACCCCTTTTCACTATGGAGTCAGGGCTTCAACCTCAAAACATAAATCCTGAAGCAGAAGCAATTCAAAACGATCTCGCTTACTTTGCAGAAGAAGAACCTGAATAAAATATCAAAATTTCTCACTTCGGCAAAAACCTGCTACTCTTGAGGCAGTTTTTTTATGATTATGCTATGTTTCGAACCGAAAAAGATGTCATTGGGGAGATAAAAGTCCCAAACGATGCCTATTATGGATCTTTTACCACTCGAGCGCTTCAAAATTTTCAAATCAGTGGAATAAAAGCTCCGACTGAATTCAAAAAAGCACTTGGAATAGTCAAAAAAGCGGCAGCTATTACCAATCAGGAACTGAAAGAGTTAGACCCAAAATTGGCAAAAGCCATCATCCAAGCGGCTGATGAGTTCATAAAGGGAAAGTTTGACGATCAGTTCCAATTAGACAATTTTCAAGCAGGAGCCGGAACTCCCTTTAACATGAATGCCAACGAAATTATCGCTAACCGAGCCAATGAACTTTTGGGAAAAGAGAAAGGAAGTTACTCCCCCATTACTCCGAATAACCATGTGAACATGGCCCAATCTTCAAATGACGTCATCCCGACGACCATCCGAATCGCCGCACTTTTAAAACTAAAAACTCTCGCTCCCGCAATAAAAAAATTAGCAGATTCATTTTCAAAAACCGCGAAAAAATCACGAAATATAATCAAAGTCGGTCGTACCCATCTACAAGACGCCGTGCCGATACGGGTAAGCCAGGAGTTCGAAGCATATGCTTCAGCCATTATTCGCTGCCACAATTATATCCAGGAC
>CAYSYL010000095.1:0-4413 GCA_964435355.1 uncultured Candidatus Peribacteria bacterium
CGTCTCAACCACAAAGGCATATACCGCGTCCACCAGAATTGTTTTCATATGTTTCGTATTCTCATATTGTTCCGTGTTGGATATCCGTAAACGTGAGATTAGAAGCCTTCAATAAGAATCTTTTTCATCTTCATCAAGTTGGCAAAAGCATGCGGACGTTTCATCAACTCCTCCATGTTTTTCGGTACCACCTGCCAACTCAATCCGTACTGATCCTTACACCAGCCACATATTTCTGATTCTGGCACAGCTGAAAGCTTATCGGAGTAATAATCAATCTCTTCCTGATTCTCACAGGGAATCGAAAAGGAAATTGATTCGTTGAACTGAAATTCTGGACCAGCGTTAATAGCCACGAAATGGTTGCCACTGAGTTCAAAGTCGATCGTCAAAACTTTGCCTGCTAGGTTGAGTTGAAAATCAGCCAAACCTTCCTCAACGCTGTTGGGATAACGGGTCGTAGAGATAATTTTACTATTTGGAAATACTGAAACATAAAACTCGACCGCCTCTTGAGCATTGCCATCAAACCACAGATTAGGTGTAATGTTTTTCATAGAATTCATTGTGAGATTTTAGAGTGCTGATTATGATTGTATTATAAAGCTGAGCAAACCCCTTTACTTCCAAAATATCCAGCCTCTATTCTCCTGATTCAACCTGGGAAATATAGGGTTGTGGTCGTTTCATCTTTTTCGCAACATCAACCTACCTCGATCCTACCTCCGAACCCAGATACCCCAACTATAAACCAAGAATCCCCCTGGGTACAACCCGAGAGATTTAATGTGCGAAAAACCTGGGACGAAGTTGAAACCTATTTATCTGCCCAAAACTCGATGGCAATTGTTTTGATCAGTTGTACTTTCTATCCTATTACATATGCTGGAGTCTTGTTTTTTCTCTGCTAAATAACGATACAGCTTTAACCGTGTATATTCATTTTTTTCAAATTTCACAAGCCAAACGCTGCCAGTCGCTTTCACTGTAACAGAAACCATCTGTGACCATAATTCTTTTCTCATACCTGGCCATGCATAAAGCAAGACGATGCAAAATGAAATAAATAAAATTATAGCAATAAAAAAATTATGTATGTCAGATTTTACTGATACCTTTTCAGGAATGGAGGCACCGAGAGCGAGAGCTCTTCTTACAATCAGAGGATACGAGACTAAAGAAACAGCCAAAAGTATTACAATAGCAATAGCGTCAGCAATTAAAAATAAAAAGCAATACGCAAGGAGAGCTACACCGTCTAGGCCCGATATCTCTACAGGTGTTAAGAATCCATACAGTATAAAAATGCAGAGTAGACCTAAAGCGATCATCTGGCTCGTGGCAACAATTTGCGATGCAAATCGAAGACGACTCCCAATCAGACCTTGATTTTTGCATTTCTTAACAAAGACTCTTGATCCAAAAAATAAAGATGCTAAACAAATCACAATAGCAGCAGCAACTATAGTGTAGTAAGCAAGTGTAGTCATCATATTATTAAAATGAATTTTGTATTAATCAGTCATCACGTGGCAAAGTCAACGTGGTATCACTGAAACCCGACCAAAAGTGAATAACTAACATTGAGAGGCTTCTTTCATCTTTCGCTAGTTCCAATGGTCATTGAGCTCATTATACCATGTCTTTTATTATCAAGCAGTGAAATAAGCCAATCATGAGATACTTTTGTAAGTAAACAATAAAAAAAACAAGCCCGCAAAAAGACTTTCGTTATCTGAAAAAGCAACACGCCCCCCATCAAGGGCGGACCAGGATTTACCACTTCGTGGCATAAACTACTTATCCCTCTCGAAAGCCAGGTAGTTGGCTTTCTCCCTGTCTTCGCTCACTACATTCACTGCGGACATCATCGGTCGAGAACTTTGAGAAATCAAGCCGCTCCGGGATTTCTTGGAGGTCTTGGCCGACGAGTGAATTGAGGTAGTCGGGTCGCGATTATTTCAGTCAATCTCATCTATATATCTAAAATCATCTGATTTCAAGTTTGTTTTTCCTAATAAGTCTTTACACATCTCCAAAACGGTATTACCCGCAGCTTTTCTCCCGGCTTCTACATTTTTTGGGTCATTCCCTCTCGAATCTATCACTAGTTGAGCTATATTATTTGCAGCTTTCAAGCAGCTCCCCATTCTCTTATGATTCACGAATATTTTCTACGGGGTCGGAAGTACAGTATAAATAAATTGTGCGCTATCGTCAGTATCGCCATTGGCATGATAACTTCTCAAACTTCTTACTGAGATCACTACAGAAAAACGTTTTGAAATATTTTCTTCCGTAACATCGTACTGTAAAACTTCGCTTTTTTGCCATTTCGGGTCAATTTTCAAAAAAGTTCCTGGGTCAGTAGAAATCCTGTATTCCAAATCAATCCCCTCAGGATCTGAAGCCGCAACGAGAAATTCGAGCCTATCTCCAGGCCGTAAGATCATTTCAGAGTTACAAAAAAGCACACCAGGGAAAGTACATGCATTCCCAAGATTATCTCTTACACTCTCAATTCTAGGGAAACAATCGCTACCAGTCGCTTTTTTGCTGTGATATTTGGTTATTAAGGCACGAATTTCACCAGAGATTCCAGCAATAAGCATCTTTTGGTATGAAAATAGATCACGACGATGTGCATCTGGGTCCCTATACTTTTCCAATTGTGTTAGAAATACGTCAATTGTTTTTTTATCCAAAAAAATATTCGAAAATAACTCCCAATTTCTATTAATAATTGTTTTTAGATCATAAAAATCTGAATAATACATTAACCGGTCTTCTATTGTCCCACTTTTTTGCCGTTTTTTCTCCTCTTCTCTCCTGTCATGCCATTTAACAATTCGATCCCCTGTGACACCAGTACTTTCCACCCACCTATCATGATATTTTTCTTTTAAAATAAGAAAGATAACATTTCGTAAAGAATTTTCAACGTCTTTTAAGTTCGCTGATGGGTCCAAATCCATAAAATTAAAAAATCGCTGAATTCATTATTAAAACTCTGCGGTAGAAAGGAAAATCCGTCAAAAATAGGTAAAGATTCTCTCTCGAAAGCCAAGTAGTTGGCTTTCTCCTTGTCTTCGCTCACTACATTCACTGCGGAGAGCCTGGGACGAAGTTAGAACTTATTGTATAGAATCTACTTTTTCTTTGAATCACTAGCTCTACTTTTGTCGTCTTTTTTTATCTGTTCCTTCAGACGCTTTATCTCGTTGGTATTTTCGCTAAGTTTTTCAATATCTGCTTTTACAAGTTTTTCACTTGCACTAACAGGCGGCATATCGTCATCCTTTGGAAAAGAAACGGCCTTGGTATTTTTCTGATAAGTATTGAGTTGTAATAAGTGTGTATTTATCATAAATCTATAGCTCATGGAATTTTATAATCTTTCCTCTAGAGGCTCCTATGTTTTGCTCAAATTCTTTCCATAAATCGTCCCAGTAATCAATTTGTTCCGCATCATCAATAATAAAGAACCAGTCTTTTAACTCACTCCGACGAATAGCGAAACCATGGTCAGGATACAGCCAAACTAGTCTTCTTACAATCATATCAGCAACACGTTCCCGTGTTTTTTTATTTTTGATATAACCAAGCATAAAGCCAATCAAAAACTCTTTACCATAATTCTCAGCGATTGCTAGGAGTCGCTTGGCTTGATTGTAAATTTTCACGTCTTCCTTGCAGAGCATCGGAGAAATGAGCTTTGAAATTGAATCACTGGCAAGCGAAAGACTTTTTTGCATCGGTATCCCTAATTCCGAGTTCAGTTCTTTTGCCAGTTCCTTTTCCCGTTCTTCTGCAGTATCTAGCATGCCGTCAATTGATTTTACAATATCAAGCGCTGAAATACGGGCGGTTTCGTTATCTGGATGAATCATCGGCTTATCAAGAGGTCCAAGCTCTGAGATTGATGACATAATTAACCTATCAGCTCCACAGCACATCATTGTTCCAGAACTCTTAGCTTCCTGTGGAATTGCAATTGTTATTTTTTTATACCTCATTCGTAAGGTATCCATAATTTTTACTGCCGAATAAACATTGCCCCCGCTCGTATCAAGTAAAATAAGGAGAGAATTTTTGGTATCCTTCTTCTCCTGAAGTAATTTATAGACAGTAATTTCATCTTCAGCGGAAATGCTTTCTGAAAAGTATCCATCAGCATTTTTTGGATAGAGCATCAAAATAACATCCGTACTTTTAAGCAGGCCCTCCAACGGACTTATCTTTGTTTGTTCCGCACCAGCAACTTCTGCTGTTACCTCCTTAGATTCGTCTGCCATATGATATATTACTTATTTTTCCCGTAAACTATATAAATAAAACCTTTGTAGTAGAGGACTTGTAGAAATAGCGAGACCAAATAAACCGAAATTAAAGAGTAGGCTATGACTTGCAAAT
>CAYSYL010000096.1:0-4411 GCA_964435355.1 uncultured Candidatus Peribacteria bacterium
CCTCGGGTCTGTTCACGATAATCGGTTACTTTGCTGCATTTGCCGAGTCCATTTTCCATGATAACGATAAGTTCAGCGGCGGATGGGTCTTTCACTACGTCCATATCGATCACTTCATCGGTTCCTTTTAATCGAATGCCACGTACCCCCATAGCAGCCCGTCCAATTGGGTTCATATCTTTTTCAAAGAAACGTATGGATTGTCCGTTGCGGGTAACGATCATGACCTGATCACCCGAATTGGCAAGTTTGCACCACTTTAGGAAGTCTCCTTCTCGAAGTTTTATAGCAATGAGTCCGCTTTTTCTCACATTTTTGAATTCATTCATCAAGGTTTTCTTGATGGTTCCTTTTGAGGTCGTCATAACAAGAAACTCGCCTGTTTTTTCTTCCCCACTGGTCAGCATGGCGGTAACATATTCACCATCCTGTAACTGCAAAAGATTAACGATAGCCTGCCCTTTTGCCGTCCGTGATGCCGAGGGAATTTCGTAGACCGGCTGACGGAATACTCTTCCGAGATTCGTGAAGAAAAGCATTTCATCATGGTTTTTTGCCTCTCTCATCATGGCAATTTCGTCTTCTTCCTTGGTGGTGGCTCCTATGATTCCTTTTCCTCCTCTATTTTGAGCCCGGAACGTGGAAGGTGGCATTCTTTTGATGTAGTTCTCACGGCTTAAAATGACGATCATCGGTTCATTCGGAATGGTATCTTTGTTCTCGATTTTTCCGACAGGTTCCGGCCGTACTTCTGTTTTTCGAGGATCGGCGTATTTTTCTTTCACTTCCATTAATTCCTCCTGAATCATTTTCAGGATTTTTTTGGTATCTTTTAATATGGATTCAAGCTCTTCAATAAGGGCCAATTTTTCTTTATATTCATCTTCGATTTTTTTTCGCTCAAGCCCTGCCAGGGTTTGAAGTCTCATCTCGAGAATGGCTTTTGATTGCAAGTCCGACAGCTTGAATTTTTTCATGAGGGCTGTTTGAGCCTCTTCTTTGGTTTCTGCTTTTCGGATGGTATCGATAATGGCATCGATGTTGTCGAGTGCGATGGTCAAACCTTCCAGAATATGGGCCCGTTCTTTAGCGATTCGAAGCTCGTACTTGGTGCGATTGGTAATGACGATTTTTCTGTGTTCCAAGAAATAGGCAAGAATTTGTTTCAAATCCAAAAGTTTTGGCTGAATTCCATCCGCTAACGCTATCATATTAAAATTGAAGTTTTCCTGAAGCGGTGTCATTTTATACAATTGGTTCAAAATCTTTTTTGGATACGCTTCTCGTTTCAATTCTATGACGATTCGAATTCCTTCCCGGTTTGATTCATCGCGTACATCAGTGATGCCTACTATTTTCTTGTCCCGTACCAATTCGGCGATTTTTGTGACGAGATTGGCTTTATTTACCTGATAAGGAATTTCGGTTACGACAATAATGAATCTCCCCCCTTTTTTTTCTTCGATGTCGGCTTTTGCCCGCATGACAACGCCACCGCGACCGGTTAGGTACGCTGTTTTAATGGCTTCTTTATCATAAATAATCCCTCCGGTAGGAAAGTCTGGTCCTTGTATGAACTCGAGTAAATCTTCCACCGTTGCTTCAGGACTTTTAGTGAGATGCATGATGGCGTCAATGAGTTCTCCTAAATTATGAGGAGGGATGGAGGTGGCCATACCTACAGCGATACCGGTCGAACCGTTGAGTAAGAGTTGCGGGATTTTCGTTGGCAAAACATGTGGTTCTTTGTAGTGGCCATCGTAGTTGTCGACCCATGGTACCGTCTCTTTTTCAATATCGGCCATAAGTTCATCAGTAATTTTTTCCATTTTTGCTTCGGTATAACGCATGGCCGCTGCATTATCACCATCGATAGATCCAAAGTTTCCCTGTCCCCGTACAAGGGTATAACGCATCGCAAAATCTTGAGCCATTCTTACGAGTGATTCATAGACAGGAGCATCACCATGAGGATGGTATTTACCCAGCACTTCACCGACGACATAGGCACATTTACGATAACTGGCCCCAGAAGTGAGTCCCATGTCTTTCATGGCGTATAAAATTCTCCGATGAACCGGTTTTAACCCGTCGCGCACATCCGGCAAGGCTCGAGCCACAATAACACTCATGGCGTAATCCAAGTAGGAAGTTTGCATTTCTTCCGAAATATTGTGAAGTGTGAAATCGTTAAACATGGTTGTTTCGGTGTTTTCCGGCTTTTCGGGTGAAGTATTGTCTGGTGAATTCTTTTTTTGATCTTTTTCTTCTGGCATAGGTAAAAAAGTTCGTAAAGATGCGCGATGAGTATAGCAGGTTTATCCTTAGGTACAAACCTTTCTTTTTTGTGTCTTGAAGATGAAAGTTTTAATTGCCTTAGCGACAAGAACGACCATAAATTCTCAGAGTTGTTGCTGTGAGACATTCATTATCTTTCTCTTCAAGACACATAGCCGTTTTTGCATCATGAGAGATGAATTTTATTTCTGTGGGAAAATTGTGGGATGAGTTTTCAAAACTGGAGCCATTTCCGCATTGCTGTACCGCCTTTTCGGCACACCACGTGTAAACCATGTCGAGACCCTGTTTCACCGTCATCGAACTGGGACCACTTTGAGTGCAGGCTATGAGGGCTTCTTTTAATTCTTTTTTTACTTCCAGTACTTTTGTTTCCGGTTTTACGTTGGAAATTTTTGCTATTTGTGCTGGGGGGATCGTTTCTGAACAACCGCTTAATGGAACTCCGATTCCTGCTGCAACGGTTGCTATTTCTGCTCCGATCAGCATATTTCTTAAGAAAGACATGGAACTTAGGGTTATAAAAGAGAGAATAAAATGCCCTTCTTTGCACTATCTGTCAATCTAAATGGAGGAAAATCGAGTGGAAGGAGGAGGGTTCTGAATTGTAAAAAGGGCTTTTATTTGCTATAATGTTATGAAAATTTTATTCAGATTATGCCTGACGAGACTCTTAAGACTTCTTCGAACGCTCAAGCTGCTCAGAACACTGCAGTTATCCAAAATAAACAAACGGCAGGGGATGGAAGTTCTGCTGCTGTCATAAGTTTTAGTGACTCGGTCCAGGCGAGTTCCACTTCTGAACCTATTCCCGAGTGGCTTAAGAAAGCTCAGCTTTTAGCGCAGCATGAAGAAAAATCACCATTGCTTGTTAAAGCCGATGTCGATGTTGTCGCCCCCACTGTTTCCTCCTCTGGACCCGAGGATGTGACTTTTTCTCTTCTGACTGATACAAAACAAAATACAGTCCCAGTTCAAACGAAAACCGCTATTTCTCCTCCTTTATCTCAAGTACCGCCTCATGTTGATTCAAATTCATCGTCTGTTTCCCAGCAACAACCGGTGGCGGAAGCGTTGACTCTTTCACAAGCGGCTCAGGCTTTGTCTCAGAATCCTTTACCTTCTTCCAAAGATTCCAATACGAATGAGAAGTTGACTCCCCAGGAACAAAAAAAAATTATCGAAGCGGAAAAGATTTTTCAGTCGGGAATTGCCACTATACGCGATCTCATTGCACCTTCTTCAATGGAGATTCGCTATGATCTGCTTCGGATTGAAGGAATGTATGCCCAAAGCTTTTATGTGTATGCTTATCCTCGCTATCTGGATACCAATTGGCTTTCGCCGATCGTGAATTTCGATGTGACGATGGATTTGTCACAATTTATCTATCCTATTGATTCGTCCACTATTATGCGAACTCTTAAAAAGAAGGTGGCGCAAATGCAGGCGTCGGTTCGTATCCTTTCTGATAAAGGTATGGTGAGTGATCCGGCTTTGGAGACGGCTTTGCAAGATGCTGAAGAGCTTCGAACCCAAATTCAACGGGGACAGGAAAAGTTTTTTCAGTTTGCCCTTTATTTTACTATTTATAGTGAGGATGAAAAAAAGATTCAGAAGATTTCTAAGCAACTTGAGAGTTTGCTGGGATCGAAATTGGTTCTTACCAAGCGCGCAGAACTCCAGATGGAACAAGGGTTAACTTCCTGTTTGCCGCTTTGTATGGATGAATTGGAAGTAGCACGCAATATGAATACGTCTCCGCTTTCCACGACATTTCCCTTTAGCTCGTCGGATTTAACTTCGAATGAAGGAATTTTGTACGGATTGAACCGACATAATGATAGTTTAATTATTTTTGACCGCTTTTCGTTGGAAAACGCCAATTCCGTCGTTTTCGCCAAATCGGGTGCTGGTAAGTCGTATGCTGTGAAGCTGGAAATCCTCCGCTCGATGATGCTTGGAACTGACGTCATCGTCATCGATCCGGAACGAGAATATGAGGCATTAACCCAAACGGTTGGTGGATCTTATTTAAGAGTTTCACTTACCTCCGATCGTCGTATTAACCCTTTCGATCTGCCAGCCCCTCTTGGTGATGAAGAGTTGCAGC
>CAYSYL010000097.1:0-3906 GCA_964435355.1 uncultured Candidatus Peribacteria bacterium
AGATAACTGATCATGGAAAGTCCCATTGCTGTTGAGTTCCAAATCTTTTTCATACACTTTTTCACTATAGTTATCTACTACAGTTACATGGACTTTCTTATTGTCAGGGACAAAAAATTGAACATCATTTTCTTTTCTTACGAGTCCTTTAAAGTAAACGGTATCTCCTGGCCGATAAAGAGGCCTATCGGTGTAAACATAGGCGTAATTTTGAGGCGGGGAAATGCCATATTCCAGATTAAAGTTCCATGGGGCAACCCCTTCTCCCCAACTGGTGTGGGTAAAGCTGATATCGTTTTTATTTTTTGCCACGATGAGATAGTCACTATAATCGTCTTCTTTTTCAGGTATCGCTACTATCGCAATACCATCTTTTCCTGTTACGCCAGTTCCAATGCTTACCTTATTGTTGCCGGTATAATTTCCCTCATCATCATATATCTGAGTGGTCTTAAAAACCTCTATCTCCTGACCGGAAGATGGTGCTCCTGTTTTCAAGTCGGTGGTCCATACCATAATGCTTCCACTGGAACGCTTAATTGCAATAGCCGTTTTGCTTACCACAAAGAGCTGACGGTCGATGCGTGGTTTTCGTGTCATTTTGCCCTTATCGTCATATATATCTTGCAAGACTTCTGGGCTTTGAGCATCGAAATAATAAATTCCCGGCTCAAGGGTTGGCAATTGATCATTGCCAATACTAAGCCCGGACTCTTTTGCTACATCTACAAGAGTGTATATTGTTTTATTCAACTCTTTTTTCGCTTTTCTGTCCCATGAAATAAATGGACCAGAAAGTTTTGCCAACTCCCGATCATTTACATAGCCGTTGGCATACACTCGATCAAATTCTTCCATCGAGAGTTTTTTGAAATTACCATGAATTTTTTCAGCATTAACGGTTTTGACATAGTAAATCACTCGTTTATATCCATCCAAGACGCTTATGTCATTGCGTCGTACCAGCTCAAAATCAGGTTTTAAAGCAGGTGTTTTAAATTTAAACGTATAATCTTTCGCCAATTTTTGTCCATACATATCTTCCACTCCAGCTTTTACTGTAACGCTGTATTCGGTGGAAGGAGCGAACTCGTAATTAATTGAGGCATAACTAAGACTTCCATCATAGTTATAATAAGAAGAAGAAACAGTAGTGGTAGGAACTATCGGCTTTTTGGTATCTTTATCAATTCCTGGCGGTGTTATTACTACGTGATCGACAAAGGTCTCTTCTTTCATTGGATTCGTGAAGTAGACACTCACTCCTCCATATACCTGTTCATTGGTCGATCCATTTGGTGGCGTAGTGCTCATAATATTCACGTCTCCCACGGTTTTAAAAACAATTCCGCGATTTTGTTCGAAATTAAACTGTCCGTTTTCTGGGCCAAATCCTTTTTCAATGGTGACTAAGAAAACTCCTTTAAAAGGTAAATCTTTAGCCGGTTCGATTATTAACGTTTTGTTTAACTCTTCATCTGAGATCAGTTTTTTATCTTCACCGTCACTTTCATCTTCAAGTTTCGGTTTTGGCTCCATGGTATACATCATGGTGCTGTAAAAAGACGGAGCGTATTGTCCAGGAGCTATCTGTACCAACTCTCCTACATCTTTTTCCTTGGCATAGCGAACGGAAAATTCCATGGCTTCCCATTCATCATTTTTTATGTGTTCACTTAAATACCACCCTCCACGATTGAAATCTTTCAACTCTTTGGCATCTTTCTTGAACTGATAGACATGGATAAAATCTTTTGCCTTTGCGAGATTCATGGGCTGGTTAAATGTCACCCGGATAGGCGTTTTAGGTCCATTTCCCGTGCTTAGATCCGCTGGCTCATTACTCATGATAGCGGGCTTTGGAGTTATAAAACTGAAAGTAAACTCCTTTTCCGTAAATCCACCATCAGAAGAAGGGGTATTTTTTGGAATAGTGACAACGTATTTGGTGGCATAATGTAACTTGTCGGGTATAAATGAAAGCGTATTGGTTCCCATCCATTTAAACCGCCCTTTTACCGCCGGTTCTATTTTTATAAATCCTTCCGCCTGGCTTTCCCCTTGGTCGAGCGTAGTGAATGAAACCATCGGCCGATCAAACATAACGGTTATTTTGCTTTCAACCGATACCTCCGATGAATTATCCCCTGGGGTTGTGTAAATAGCTTTTGGAGCGGAAGTTATTTGATATAGCTCTTCATAATCGGCTGTTAAGGCTTTTTTAAAAACGCTTGTGGCGTTTTTATCGATTGTTACCGTGAAAGTATCTCCTATGGTAAAAGCAGTTTCCGGATAAAAGAGGAGTGAGTTTTGTCGCCATTCAAATCGCCCTTTTACCGGCGGTTCAATATGAAAGCCTTTTTCTACTGATCCATGATCCATCATTTGCGTAAACGTCACCTTAATAGGAGCGTTATAGGCTATTTTTCGGAGTGCTCCTTTTATGCTGTAACCTTCTACTTGCGGAGCCGGTATAAAGGGATAGCTCACGACTCCTCCCACCATTACTATCATTATAAGTGCCAAAGCGTATGTCCACGCCTTCATGTGCCAAAAACCGTGAGGTCTTCTTATTCCATCAAGATCTTTTATGGTTTCTGAGTTATCGGCTTCTTTTATATTCCAGGTGGGAGCCAATACCTTATGTTTCATCAACAGCTTTTGCTTGAGGTTTTTTGAAAAAAGAGGATTTGCCGCTTCTGGTCCAGCCAGCTCTATTGCCTGCGTTACCTCTTTGAGGTCTGCAGGTTTTTTACGGCTATCCAACGCTTCAACTAATTGCCTAATTTTTTTGCGTAGAAAAAACATGAGTTTTATACAAAATATTGCAAATCGGGTTTTATTTTCCGTAGGGTTCTGTAGAGGATGACCGCAACGTTACTTTCCGAAAGACCAGTGACATGTACGATTTCACGATTACTGAGTTGGCTAAAAAATTTGAGTTGAACAACGGTTGCTTCCCTTTCCGAAAGATTATTCATGACTTTTTTGACTATTTCCATGAGTTCATTCTTTGAAGCTTTTATATGAGGGGAAGCTTTTTCTTCGTCGTGGCTTACATCATAGGCTTCGTCAATGTCACTCGTTTTATATTTTGCGGTACGTCTGTAATAGTCATTAAGCGTATTTCGGGCGATGGTAAAGACCCATGCTCCGAAGGGAAGCCCTCGCCACTCGAATTTCGGCAGATTTTCGAGAACTTTCATGAATATTTCACTCACCACATCTTCCGCATCCGTACGATTGGCTATTTTCGCTTTTACGAAACCGTAGACCTTTGGGAAGTAGTAATCATAGAGCTTGCCAAAACCATCGCTACTTTGTCTCGCTTCAATTACTAATTTTTGTTCTTCCGCAATGTCCATCCCAAAGTATATTTAGAAGAAAGGTATTCATCCTTACAGTAAGTTTACCAATGGTAAGAATCAAGAGGAATAACGGCAGAAAAAAAAATGTATTACAGGGAGTGTAATATTTTAAGATCGAGAGATATTTAACTTTGTTGCTTTCTTATTCCGCCTTTACAATAAATATAAATTTTTAGTATATTAGAGCCAATATAAGCTCTTTCCCCTATGCCCAATAAACGCATCAATCAGCTGATATTGGAACTTCCGTTCGATAAAAAACTTTTAGCCCTTGGTCTTTTTTTCATGATGGCAAGTCAGTTTATGCCCTGGTATCAAGATAAAGATAGCTATAGTGGAGACCTTTTCCTGGGCATTACAGGACCTCTTTCTCTGGTCGGCTATACTCTTCTCATTATATCAGCCGTTGGATTGGGTGTTATTGTTGCCGAAGCTTTGGGGAAAAAATTGCCTTTCACCCTCAATCGAGCCTCATCTTTTTTTCTTTTTTTTGGGCTTTCCTCTTTTTACCTTCTTTTTTTGTGCGTTACCGTTTATT
>CAYSYL010000097.1:3916-4146 GCA_964435355.1 uncultured Candidatus Peribacteria bacterium
CATCCGAAATTCGGATTGAATCTCACTTATAAACAGTCCGGCTTCGGTATGTTTTTCGCTTTTATATCCGCCTCTCTCATTACAATCGGCGGATATTTGATGACCCGGGATAAAGCGACGCTTATGAAAGATTTCGAGGAGGCCACGCGGGATCCTATCGAAGATTTGGCTCATATCGATTTGCGAAAACCTAAAGAAAATCTTCGGACCTTGCGGAAGCAGAACACTCT
>CAYSYL010000098.1:0-4070 GCA_964435355.1 uncultured Candidatus Peribacteria bacterium
GTCCGAGGTTCAAAAAGTAGGGGCATTTTCTGCCACTTTTCAAGGTGAAGTCGCCGAATTTGAGGGCGTTGCTTCGCACCAGAAACTCGATAAACTCCTGTTTATACTGCGGGAGCGTCATAGGGAGAAAACGTTAAAAAGTATGCATTTTGCCGACTTTGTCGCGGTGGAATTTTCCGAATTCCGTGATTTTTTGGGCCAGTTCATTGTTGACGACGGGGCCTTCTTTACACATACGAAGGCCTTTCGGGTCGACGCAACATTGTCCGCACACGCCAAATCCGCATTTCATGTATCGTTCGATGGAGATTTGGGCAGAGACTCCGGCTTTGAAACACATGTCTGAGATTTTTTTCATCATCATTTCAGGGCCGCAGGTGTAGACGTTGTCGATTTTTTTGCCCTTTGCATGAGCATCAAGGAGTCTTTCTAAAATGAGGGTGTTGTAGCCCTTTTCACCGACCGAACCGTCGTCGGTGGCTATATGGAGCGTGACATTCGGCAGTTTTCGAATCCGCTCAAGGTAGAGAAGATGCTCCTGGCTGCGCGCACCGATGACGAAGTCGATAGTGCAGTTCTGTTTGACCGCTTCGGCCGCCAGGAAATAGAGTGGTGCCGCACCGTATCCGCCCGCCATGAGCACGAGGTGTTGCCCTTTTTCGAATTTGAAGTGGGTGCCGTAGGGACCCCGGACTCCTACCATATCCCCGACTTTCAGATGGTGCATCCTTTTTGAAAAGGGGCCGACGGCGAACATCGTGACCCAGAACTCTTTTTCGTCCGAGTAGGCGATGCTCATGGGTTTTTCGTCCACGCGGGGTATCCACAGGTTCACAAATTGGCCCGGTTTGGCGTTGAGCGCGTGTTCAAAAACGAATGTTTTCACGAAAGGGGTTTCCTGAATTATTTTTTTTATGGGAATGGATTGTGGAATGTTGTTTTTCATTTTAGGCAAAGTTTTCAAATTTTTTGGAATATTCTCCGGCATGAGCTGTTCCACGAATTTCATCGAGATTCTTGATGTTGTGGGTATCGCACCACTCGGACATTTCCTCTGCTATCAGTTTAAAACATTGGATATCACGATAGTAAACCGCTGTTCCGAGGCCTATAAGAGTGGCTCCGACTATAATCATTTCTATGGCATCTTTCCCGGTTATGATTCCTCCCGTTCCGATAATTGGAGTTTTCGGAAGCGCTTTATGAATATCGTATACGGCTTTTAGTGCTATCGGTTTTATCGCCGGGCCGGAGATGCCTCCTACTTTATTAGCCAGAATGGGTTCACGCGTTTCTATATCGATGACCAATCCGGGACCTACGGTATTGATAGCGCAGATCCCATCCGCTCCAGCATCAACGACGGATTTTGCAATTTCAGCAATATTCATGACGTTCGGACTCAGTTTTATGACAATGGGGAGTTTCGTCCGTTTTCGCACTTCGGCCGTTACGCGGGCGGCGTCTACGCGAGAGCAGGAAAAAGGTTTTCCAAACTCATCTTCCACATTCGGGCAGGAAATGTTTACCTCTATGATATCCGGATTCAGGGTTGAAATTTTTCCCGCAAGTTCACCAAAATCTTCAATTCTTCCTTCGACAATATTGGCAATCAAAGGAGCCGGCTTGTTTTTAAGATATTCGCCGATTTCGATGTGAGCTTTTTCCATTCCCGCATCGGGTAACCCAACGGCATTTAACATGAAGTGCTCGTTAGCGATGATGACGGGGTTCGGATGCCCTTCATGGCCGTAGCGCCAAATTGACTTTGTGGTCACTCCTCCGGCTCCGTTTTCAACACAATACTTAAGACTTGCTCCCGTGACTCCCAGGACGCCGGAAGCGAGGACGAGAGGGTTTTTGAAGGATACTCCGCAAAAATTCGTTTGAAGGTTCATGTAATTGAGGTCAGGCAACGGTATTATAATGACATAGGAGAAGCCCGCCAAGAAGTTCTCTAAGATTTCATGATCTTATTTCAAATATTCTTTCAAGGTTTCGACTGATTTTGCCAAAGATTGCTGCTCTTTGTCGTTCAGAGGAACTTTTATGGTGTCGGCGATGCCCTGGCTGTCCAATACGCACGGAACGCTTAAGGCGACATTACTATGGCCATAGTAGTCATTAAGCTTTACTGAAAGAGGAAGGACGATCCGTGAATGCTGAAATATGTGGTTTGCGATGTCCCGAACTACGACGCCAATAGAGTAGCAGGTGTATCCAAGATCATGGATGATCCTATAGGCGGCGTTTTTCGTATCGTCATAGCATTGCTGGCCGAGTTTTTCCGTAAATCCTTCAAAATCAAAGAGGGATTTCCCGGCTATGTTGGCGGAACTGAATACCGGGAAAGAGGTGTCTCCATGTTCACCGAGAATAAACGCTTCGACACTTTTCGGATTGAGGCATAATTTTTCCGCTATATGAAATCGAAATCGAACGGTGTCGAGGAAAGTTCCCGTACCAAAAACACGATTTTCCGGGAATCCCGAAAGCTGCAGAGCTTCATAGGTGAGGACATCGACCGGATTGGTGACGATGAGGAGAATGCTGTTGGGAGCTGAAGCGGCGACCGCTGGAATCATTTCTTTAAAAATCGCTCGATTTTTTTCGATTAACTGCAATCTCGTTTCTCCCTCCTGCTGTCTCGCTCCCGCGGTGATCACCACGAGTTGTGAATCTTTACAAGCTGTAAAATCGTCGCTTGCCGTCACTTTTGTGTAGTTTAATAAAGCCAGTGAATGCTCAAAATCGAGGAGCAATCCTTCCGCCTTTTCTTTATTTTTGTCGATCAATGTCAGCTCTGTCGGTTTTCCGTCCAGCAGCATGGCATACGCAGCGGTCGCTCCAACATTTCCGCAACCAATAACGGTTACTTTGAAATTTGTTTGGAAGGAGGATTTTATCTGACAAACTTTGGGCATAGAGTGATCGTTAAAGAATGAATGATTTTACTGTAAGGTGTTGGTATCGACTAACCGGTCGTACCTTCTTCCGCCAAAAACGATGGTCGGAATTTTAACGGTTTTTAGTTTATTAACGACGATATCGGCTTGTTCCACCAGGGCATCTTTAACTTCCTTCGACTGTGAAATTTTTTCTATTTCCTCAATTTGGTCTTGTGTATAGCCCATCTCTTTAAGAAATTCGTGTATTTTATTTTTCGCCTGATCATCATTGTAAAGAGTATTGAACGCTTCCTGCCAATAGACAACTTTGACGGTATCGTCCGCTTTACTGAATATCTTTTCGAGGAGCTGCCATCCGGGATTTACCTGAGAGCCGTTTTTGAGCGGCACTTTTTTCACCGCTTCGACGTACGAGGCGAGCATAGGTGAATAAGGGAATTTATAACCGTTTGGAGTTTCTTTTGAAGGGATCGGATAGAGTACAAAAGAGAGGTTATATTTTTTTTCGAAGCCTGCTTCTTGTATGTTGCTGAAAAGTTGGCGGCAAAATTTGCAGGATGGGTCGAGGGCTTCTATGGCTACCGGTTTTTTTGCATCATATGGCCGGTAATACACTCCGGTTGGAGGGACGTATTCAGCAGCATTCCAATTTTTAAAGCGGTCAGGCACACGGGATAGTGTTTCACCAAAATCGGTGAAAGAGGTAGTGAACCACGTGCCCACTTCACCGTACTGCACGGATTCGATAAAGGATAATCGGGGACGTTCGAGGCCACAGGCCTCTCCTCCGAGCGAGCAGGACTCTCCGCTTACCGGATTGCAGGTGTCGTACACCCACAAGTTAAGTCCGGCGAGTGCGGCCGTATAAAGGCTCCATAAGGTGAGAATCACAAAAATAAAGGATAGTACATCGATCCAGCGGTCCAGGAATTTTGCGAGTTTCGGATGAGTGATGATCAATTTTCCGAGAAGTTTTCCTTTCATTTCTTCTCCGAAATTTATGTCACACGGTTTAAAGGTGATACGCCGTCCAACGCAATACCACGCTTTTTTTGCCAAGGGACGGTATGAGGCCGAGAAAATGGCAAGTATTCCGAGAATGATGAAGGCGGCAATGCAAAACATACGTTAGAGGGCTTTAAAGATTTTCTGTAGGGTTTC
>CAYSYL010000099.1:0-3988 GCA_964435355.1 uncultured Candidatus Peribacteria bacterium
CTTTTTGCGCTTCCAATAATCCTTCAAAAATATAGGACGAGGCCCCGCTTCCGCCCTGGAATATCTGTTCCAATTGAGTTATTTCACTGGCAAGATTGTCTCCTCCTCCCATAGCTATGTAATCACGTGGCATTTTTGATAATAAATTTCCCTTATATTTTTCGGAAAAGGTGATGAATTTATTGCCGGGAATTTTCTGTTTATCAATGGCCGTATACATTTGGATTCTGATGGTTCCATCATCGGGAAAAAGCGTGAATCCTTCGGCTGTAAAAAGATCTAGGAATGGTTGCATGGCTTTTATGTCCTGTATTTTTTCAGCGGAAAGTGATGGGTTTCGGATGATATGATCCAGGAATTTTTGTCGTTGTACATACCCGAAAGCAAGCCATCCGTGAGGTAAATTATTTACGATAGTTTGATAGTATGGATCTTCCGATACTTTTGTGTTTTTATCCGCTGAGGCATCCGTCACGTATTTTATGGCTGTGGGTGATGGACCGGTAACGAGATATTTATTCAGGAAAACTGTCTGTGGCATTATTTTTTTAGCTTCTGCTTCATCTTTCACTTCGGCAAAATAAACAGGAGAGAGTGTCTGATTTTCCGTATCTTCTACATAGGCGACTCCTATTCGGCGTCCCAACCAGCTGGAGGTAGTGGTTCCGGGCGGTAGTCCGAGAGTATCGAGAAGCTTGTCCTGGAGCTTTTCCGGGGTGTAGGCGGGATATCTTCCTACCGTATCGGTTATTTTTTTCACTTCCGGATGGGCAGGGTCCACTTCCATTTCCATGAAGAAAACCGTTTTCTCAGCCGGTAATAAACCCGCTATATCCTGCGGACCAAGCAGCTTTTCTACTAAAAATATTATCGCTACCACTAATCCCAGTAGTCCAAAAATAATCAAAATGCCTCCGAAAAATTTTGGTGATATGGTTTTTCTTTCATTTTTATCAGATTTTTCTACCATTTGCTTCGGGCTTTCTTTCTGGTTTATCTGCCGTTCATTTTGTTTTTCTGATTTATGAAGTTTTTGCGGCTGGATTTTTTTGCCATGATTTGCTTCGGTTTTTAAGGATATTACTTCCTCTCTTTTTGTCTCCCCTTGAATATTATTTACCTCTCCCACCTGTTTTTTGTTTCCCTTTAACATCTTCTTATTTTTCTTTTTGCCCATATAGTTGGCTTAAAGGCTTATGCGTGCTTTAGAGTATCCCAGATTTCTGTCTAAAATTCAATATTTTGAATCATTGTTGTTTTTTGAAGGAGAGTGTGGTTTTATGGTATCGCTTTGAATCTTAATTTGTGTACTATGCAAGCCAATGAACTGCGTCGACGCTTTATCGATTTTTTCGTTAAAAAACACCAGCATGCTGAAATCAAGAGTGCCTCACTTATTCCTGACAATGATCCTACCGTTCTTTTTACGACGGCGGGAATGCATCCTCTTGTTCCGTATTTAATGGGAGAGGAGCATCCCTATGGCAAACGTTTAGTTGATGTTCAAAAATGTATCCGTACCGATGATATCGATGAGGTAGGCGACGCTACCCATTGTACTTTTTTTGAGATGCTCGGGAACTGGTCTTTGGGCGACTATTTTAAAAAAGAGGCGATCGAATGGAGCTATGAGTTTATGACTTCTTCGCTCGCAGAAGGCGGACTTGGACTTGATCCGAAACGTCTGATGGTTACCTGTTTTGCCGGCGACGATGATGCTCCGCGGGATGATGAAGGGGCCACGGTATGGGAAAAACTCGGTTTTGAACGGGCACATCAGAATAATGTCGGGAAAAAACAGCTCATTTATTTTTACGAGAAAAAGAAAAACTGGTGGGGTCCGGCTGGCCAAACTGGTCCGTGTGGTCCCGATACAGAAATGTTCTACGATACCTGTCCGGAACTTTCTTCCGAAAAGCATAAGCCGGGAGCGGCGGAGGCAAGTATTGCCAAGTATCCTCTCAAAGATGGCAGTAATAACTGCCATGCGAACTGCGAATGTGGCCGGTATGTGGAGATTTGGAATGACGTTTTTATGCAGTACAACAAACAGGCTGATGGCACGTATGTTCCCCTGAAACAACAGAACGTGGATACGGGGATGGGTCTTGAGCGCGTTACGGCTATTTTGCAGGGCAAGCCTACCCACTATGAAACGGAACTTTTCTCTCCGGTGAAAGAAAAGATTTTAATGTTGTTGACGGCGGAACTTATGTCACGTGAAAACATGCCTTCGGCTTCTGAGACACAGCAACATCTTTTTTCGGATGAAAATGTCGTTTCGACCCGTATTATTGCCGATCATATTCGTGCGGCGGTGTTTATTTTGGGCGATCCGATGGGAGTTTCACCTTCGAACACTGATCAGGGGTACATTCTTCGTCGCCTTATTCGCCGGGCCATTCGTCACGGGAAAAAACTCGGTATTCAAAAGCACTTTACGTCCGACCTTGGAGAAATTTTTATCACTATTTATGGCGAGGTGTATCCTGAACTTTCCAAAAATCGTCAAAGGATTATTGACGAACTTACGCGTGAAGAGGAGAAATTTCAGAAAACTTTAGAGCAAGGGCTTCGGGAAATGCGAAAGATCTGGAAGATGGATGATCCGAGCCAATGCCATAAAGAAATAGCTGTTACTCAGGGTGATAAAGCGTTTTATGTATATGAAACGTATGGATTCCCCATCGAAATGATTGAAGAGGAGCTTATTAAAAATGGCTTTCAAATCGATACCAAACCTTTTCGGGCAAAATTCGAAGAAGCATCGAAAGCCCATCAGGAAAAATCCCGGGCCGGATCTGAGCAGAAGTTTGCCGGAGGTCTCGCCGACCACAGTTTTGAATGTACCATGCTTCATACGGCGACGCATCTCCTCCATCAGGCTTTAAAGACAGTACTGGGGAATGAAGTGAATCAGAAGGGTTCTAACATTACGGCGGAACGCTTACGTTTTGATTTTAACTATCCTCAAAAAATGACGCCCGAGCAGGTGAAGGCCGCTGAGGATATCGTTAATAAACAGATTGAAAGAGATTTGCCGGTGAGTTACGAAATCGTGACGGTGGAAGAGGCGAAGCAAAAAGGCGCCATCGGGCTTTTTGAGGATCGTTATGGTGAAAAAGTGAAGGTGTATAAAATGGGCGATTTCTCCTATGAAATTTGCGGCGGTCCTCATGTTGAGCACACGGGGGTTTTGAAGAAGTTCAAGATCTTTAAGGAGGAAGCGTGCTCGGCCGGGATTCGGAGAATTAAGGCGGGTGTTATGGGAGCGGGGTTGAAGGAGTAGTTGATCCATAGATTTATTGAGAAAATCCACTAATGAAAGTGGATTTTCTATTTTGTTGACAAATTTTTAAAAATTATTATAATATATCCTTATGTTTTGTTAAAAGTTGGCTATGGACTTACATGATTCTATTCATCCTATCTACGGTATTGGCGTTGAGTGTCCTGGAGGTGATCAAAACCCAAGTTTTCTTATATTGATAAAAGATCATTTTGCTTTTGATCCCAACAAAAGAATAGAAGTAACGAATAAAGAAGTTAGTGCTGCGGTTGCCAGACATGTCGCTAATCCATTTCCTGAAGTGGACGACTTTGACCAGCATTACAGAGACACCTATCCCTGCATCCGTGAAGGTACTGATGCCATTGTTAGGCATTATATTGATACTTTTACCGATAATGGTGTGATAACTGACAGAACTCCTCTTCCGACTATCACTTCTCTCTTTCACAGTTATACGGCTTACGACATTACAACTCTCGAAGATAATCGTGACATGAAACCCCGGACAACTCAAATTACTCCTGCCGGCTCACATATTGTTAACAGTGTATTCCAGGGCGTTTTGAGTAGGCTAAAGGACAAATATTTACAGGAAAAAAGTAAATCCAGATAACACTAAATCAGCGGCAATTCAAACACCGCTACGGCAAACTGGTAGAGAGAGGCCAGGACAGGTTTTTGTATAGTACACCGTGA
>CAYSYL010000100.1:0-2989 GCA_964435355.1 uncultured Candidatus Peribacteria bacterium
CAGTCGATCATGCAACACCTTCGGATTCCCCTGCACCATCACCACCGGCACATCCATCTGATGCGGCCCATCATTAATACTCCTCATTCTTAAAAATTTATTATGTCCACCCACTATTTTGATCCGGAACAATTCATCGAAAATATAATGGCTAACCTTCCTCTTGATAATGCTACCGATGAGCAGAAAAAACGGATTAAACTGGCGATCGGCATGCGTCTTCGCGAAAGGATGCTGACTATCATTATCAGCAGTTTTACTCTTCAGGATTATGCCTTGATGGCTCTTCTTATGGAAGATCATAGTGAACTGGATTCTTTTGACGCTCTTGGCCTTGCCGCCATGAATAAACCGGAGCTTTCTGAAAAATTAAAGATAGCTGCTGCCGGTCTTTATGAGGATATGCTTGAAGAGGCTCAGCAGTTGAATGCTTTATTTGCAGCAAAGGGGTCATCTGTGGTATAATTTCAAGATTATAAAAACAAATATTTAACAAAAACCAATATGAAAATTTTAAACCAGTGCCTTTTTAGGGCTTCAGATCGTTATTTTATTGGTGCCGCACTGACAAATTGTCGGGTCATTTATTATGACGGGGCAAAAAATGTCGATAAATATGCCGGCATGTCCTCTGCTGAGCAGTTACTTGAAAGAGGTACGGATAAAACGGCCGATAAAATCGCCCTTTTGGATCCGGAAAAGGATGCGGATAAGATCGAGGATATTATCGTGAAAGCTTATGAAACGCTCTACAATGAAAGCATGAGAGCCGCTGAAGCTGAAGCTAAATTTCGATCGAAAACCATTGAAAAAGCCCGCGATTTACAAAAAAAATACAGAACTGATTCGGCAAAAGCTTTGCTCGATAAGTATCCGGGCAGCGTTCCTCATCCTGGTCACGTGCCCCCTGAACAGGCTATCATCCATCATGGAGTTGCTAAAGATAATAAGGTTGTCACACGACGTAGTGAATTTCCAGTCCTCGGACGACTTTTCGGCGAAGATGTTGCTGAAATTGGAGAAGTCAATAAGCGTGCTATGGAGGTAACGAGAAAAGAGAAGGATGTAATTACCAAGGAAGAAGAACTTGCGGCTCTCGAGGAAGAGTTAAAAGATTATACTCCTGAAAAGCAGCTGGCAGAATTAGTGGCGCAGGTGTCACACAATGTTGCTCCAGCTGTTCTTAAAGATGTCACTGATGAATATAAGGCCAAGAAAGAGAAACGAAAAGAGTTATTGAAAAAAATTGGCGTGGATAAAGAGGAGCTTGCCAAGGAAAAAGTGCTCCTTGAAAAGCAGATGAATGCTATTCAAAAGATGCGTGAAGAGGGAGAAAAACTGTTTAATGCTCTCTATGGGGCGCGAGTTCAGTCACTTTTGAAACGAAGGGATACTTTGGATACTGACGCTTTTGATGACGAACTTGCTAAACTTCGAATGGAAGTAATTGCCAGTGGAGGCAAACTTGGCATTACTAATTTTTCTTATTTCTTACATAAGGCTGTTGATGATTTACCAGCCCATCAAGATACCCCTGATTACACTGCTCCAATGGGAGCGTTGGAGGTTTCTCGAGAACAAGCCACGGTTGGGAAATGGTGGAATGATACCTTCGAACCGAAAAATGAAACTGGTAAATTGGATGGCCAGGAAGAGGCCTTTATTAAAGCGCTTCGATTGGAACATCCGGCTTCTCTTACCGCTATTCGAGAAGGAAGTTTGGATCCGAACGTTGTTACTGTTTTGAAATTTCTCTTTAAGGGGGAATTGAAAGGAAAAACCGTGTTGAGCAACGACCGAAGACTCTCTTTGGAACCGGAGCTTGTAGCACAGGCTATTCGAAACGCCCATAAATATGTGGCCGCAGCTTCAGATTTTGAAACTCATTTGGATACTTTTGCCAAGGAGTGGAAAAACTTCAAGACGACGGATTTGGATTACCTTTTCTATCTCGTTCAAAATGGCGTGAAACTTCCGGGTAAACCAAAAGCTCCTGATACAGCTTCTAAATATAGTGGAGATATTATTAAAGATTATCTGGAGAAGTCATTCGGTTTATCACCCGCTCCAACTGGCGGAACCGGCATTTCTAAAGACCTTTACGATAAAGTATTTAAAGATGTCAATTCGTATGATGGCATTTTTAAAGACGTATTAGATGATGGGGATCTCAGTTTAGGGAAGAAATTGAAATTTTTCACTCAAGCGCTGAAAACAAATGGAGATGACCTTTCAAGTCGCTTTGAACGTATTCCAACTGACAAACCGGAAGGAATGATTCAAGTTTTACAAAAAATTAAGTCTCTTCACCGGATGGATGAAGCCACTTTTGATGATGCTATTGATGCCTATCTCGATGAGGTTAATCCTCCTGGAAAGAAGAATAATAAAAAAGCAAAAACTGCCGACTTTCTTAAATATCTGGAAAAACATTATTCCTAAAATTTTTCTTCACAATTCACTAATTACTTTTTATGACTACCGACAACACCACTCTCATCACTCAACTTCTGGAAGCTATCGATAACAGCCGGCTTTCGGAAGACCGTAAAGAATACTGGTTTACCGTTATTGCTTCCGGAAGATTTAATGAAGCTCAGGCGGCCCAACTCAATGCGGAATTCGATGCCTCCATGGCAATCCTCAAGGCAGAAATCTCACACAAGAAAGCTCAAATTCATAAAGATAAGCGAGCACTTCTTGAATCCAAAGCACATCTTGCCGAGTCTCTTCAGGATTTGACGGAAAGACTCCCAGCGTACCTTGAAAAAGACCGTAAAGCATATGAAAGCAAGGTACTCGCCTGCGAAGATAAATTGATGAAAGATTTGGAACACACCGTAACGACAGATAATAAAACAGAAATGAACGCTCTTTACGCTAAACTTGGAATTAAAAAGAATTAGTTTTTCTTACCTACGAATCGATGGTGAACGAAATTACCAAAGAGCAGGAACACATGTCGGAGATTCCGGTGAAATCCATGGAG
>CAYSYL010000100.1:2999-3933 GCA_964435355.1 uncultured Candidatus Peribacteria bacterium
AGCTTCGGGCCTATATGACCAATCGTAAAAATCCGATGACGCACCGGGATGACCCGATCACGGTGGAAAACTTCGATAACACTTTTAAGTTTTCTGAAGCTTTGAAGTATTTGCAACTTAGTAAATCTCCAGGAGATACTCAACTGTACCACGAACTTTCCGCTGCTGAACATTTATCGAAAAGTTTTCAGCTGGATATAAATTTCGAACAGGATAACCGAGACACCTTTGCCTCTGACCTTAACCGCGAAATGCAAAAAAGCGGTTTTATTCCCCATACCCCTGAATTTGAAAGGGCTTTCAAACTGGTTGATCGCGCCCATGAAATGTACTGGACGTTAAGAAATCGCGCTCAAAAATTTTTGGAGGTTCAAAATGATTTGAAAGATTTGAGAGAAGGTGAAATGGGACTGAAGGGGCCTGAAACCAAACTTTGGAATAATCTTAAAAAAGGGTTAGGCGGAGCTTATGAAAGTGTCGCCAAGCGCATGAACGACATGAGTCCCCAGCAAATCGCTTTGGCGGTGGGAGGACTTGTCGTCGGCACCGGGCTGCTTCTTTTTAAAAAAACTGAAAATGAGTATCTCAAAAAAGGAAGATACTATTTGAAAAAACTTGCCTTATATGCGGGCATTGGAACGGCTATTGGAACGGCTGCAGCACTTTCCGGGAATGCCATAGTGGAAATGGCAAGCGGAAGGTCTTTAGTTGATCGTATGGCTGACTGGCATAATACCACCGTCGGGAATCCCCAGATGTGGAAAGATACCTTCAGTGATAAAGAGGAGGACAATGTCACCTTGCAAAAAGGAATTGCTCTCTTTGGGCAAACCTCTTTCGACACTCTTGCCAGCAAATTTTTACAGGCCCGAAACGAAGAGGTCGACTTGGGACCTAAGGTTCATAAACGAATGACGAAGCATGAAGCCTATGT
>CAYSYL010000101.1:0-3791 GCA_964435355.1 uncultured Candidatus Peribacteria bacterium
GTAAAGTAATGAAGTGCTGCACCAAAAATGGCCTCATCGAGTACCCGCAGATCAGCCTGGATCCCGGAATGCAAAAGAACAGAAGATTTAGTGGGCCCCCGGGATATCACCGATGCAACTTCGGGAAATCGAGCGAAAAAATCCATGACATCGTGAACCATTTTTTTGCCGGATTCTGTCCGAGGAGAGTCCTGACAGGCGACAAGAATATCTAAATCTCCAATGGTTTCTTTTCGTCGGCGTAAACTACCGGCATATTCGGCTTTCTTGACGCTTGAACATGATTTCATATAGGCGATAATTTTTTCCGCCTGCTTCAAAGCTTCTGAAATCATCATTCTTTCCGTATGTTTTTCATATTGTGCAAGCGAAGCGATTATTTCACGTTCGCTTCTTTCACCCATACCCGGCAGTTCCCGTAATTTTCCCTCTTCAGCTGCCTTTTTAAGTTTTTCAATAGAATCGATGCCAAGACTTGAAAAAAATAGTTTCACTTTTTTAGGGCCAACCCCTCGAACGCGAAGCATATCGAGTAATCCTCTATCAAAAGTTTTCAAAAGCTCTACATGATAGTGACACGTACCGGTACTAATGAGCTCGACAATTTTCCCCGCCAGATCTTTCCCGATGCCGGGAATCTCTTGAATTTTTTTCGGATCTTTTAAAAAAAGATCTTTCAGATCTATGGCCAAATCATTTACCGTCCGTGCGGCCTTGTGATACGCCAAAATTCGAAAGCGATTAGCCCCGCTAATATCCAAAATGTCACCTATTTCCTCAAAGATTTGAGCAATGCGTTGATTATCCATATCGATATTGTGCCTCGTTTAACAGTGAGAGGCAACCTTTCATATTACGACATATTTTAAAGGAAGCCGCTAGCTAAACCATGAAACAAAATTCTCAGGTAATTATAAGAGAGATTATAATACCACCATGACCACCTCCAAAGATCCAGACGAGCTTAAAATACCGGCATACCTTCGAAAAAAGGCTATCGTGTCACAGTCGAGGCAAAAACTTATTTTAACGGCTCTTGATCGAAAAGAAGCAGGGTTAAAATACAATTCAAAAAAGGCTACGGCAAAAACTCTTTTCCAGACGTCACGTCTATCTAATCAAGAAAAAAAAGAGACGATGTCACCTTTTGATAAACCAGAAAAACAAAGAAAAAGACCCGTATTGCCAGAAGCAAGGGAACAACCAGTAATGGAACAGGTCATTGAAAGAGAAATAAGAGCCCCTTCAATTTTTCTCCCGATCGGCGTCGTCACTCACTATCTCGACAAGATCAATGTTGCCATCATCAAATTATCGGCCCCGCTGAAAGTAGGAGAATATATCTTATTCCAGGGAGATGGCTGCTGTTTTACCCAAATGGTCGAAGAGATGCAAATTGACCGCCAGCCGGTCAAGAAAGCTAAAAAAGGTTCGCACATCGGACTGAAAGTAGAACGAAAATGCACTTTAAATTCGGCTGTTTACGTTTTAAAAAGTTAAACCACGGGACGGAATAAGTCCAAAAAAATATGCCAGCTCAAACGGAGCAAAGAAAAAAAATGTTTCCACTTTAAAATAACCCATACCAGACTTTTCTTTTTATCTTTACTTTCGCAAAAAGAGGTAAGAAAAGCCTCTTTTTCCTGCGCCAGAATGTCATATAACGCCTGAAAAGTACGGTTTCTCTTCATCATATCCCACACCTTCCGATAGCGAAGTTGGCGTGAATAGTAGTGCATAAGATGGTCATGCTGGTCGATATTTTTCTTGAAACGGCGAAAAGCTTTTATATCTCCAGATAAAAAGGCCTCAATAAGGTGAGAAGCTTCTTTCCCCGAAACGACAGCCCCTTTAATACCATCCGCAGCAAATGAACCACAAAAACCGGCAGCATCACCAATTAACAGGCAATTGCCTGAAGAAATATTTTTCAAAACTCCTCCGACGGGAATAAGACTCCCGAAACGATGTACCGGTTTTTCTTTATCGCCTTCAATTCGCACCATTCTTTCTTCCAACAGTCGGTCAGTAAAAATATGCAAAAGCGAAGGAGCATCCCGCTTATAGTTCGTCCTCTTTGCCAGCCCTATTTTAAAAGCTGGAGTACCGTTAATTTTTGTGGGAGAAAGCCAGCCACCATACCCTAAAGCCAATTCCCCGAACCAGAAATGATAAGCCGTAGTAAGTGGTCCCGGTCCGAGCAAAATGTCACCATAAAAAACTTGCTCATATCCCAGGAGAAATTTTTGATCCGTACTGAGTCCCGGAACCATGTGAGCCACTCGTGAATAGCCGCCGTCCGCTCCGACTAAAAAAGAAGTCGTTACTTCGTAATATTTCCGTTCATGCAAAAGTCTCACATTTTTTGTTGCTGCAAAATTGTAGCGGCTATCGACAAAAGCAGTAGATGATCGAAAAGTCACATGTTTGGGCAAATGCTGAATCATCCATAAAATCAAACCACGGGTGTCCGTTTGATAAATCCACGGATCTTTAGTCTGTGAAGTAAAAAAGCTCTTATAGTCAGGAGCAACGATACAAATTCGATCAAGCCTATTGGTAATAAACTCTTCAATCGGACAAAAACTTGAAAGCTCCTGTTTCGTCGCCGTCGTAATAAGCCCCGTCGATTCCACGGTCGCCCACGGCTCCGGCTTGGCATCCACGAGCAAAACCTTATACTTGGGCGATAAATGATGTGCCAGCGTTAATCCCGCAAAACTAGCCCCGATAATAATAACATCAAACTGTTCCATACGAACACACTCTATCAAAAAATAACAGGAATCTTAAGAGTCCCTCCGTTTATAAAACACTTATTGCTTCATCTTCCCAAAACTTCCTTTAAAGTTTCTTCGATATTCTGCAAAGATTGGGTCGACTTAATCGAATTTTTCACCAAAAGATAAATACAATAAATCAAACCCACTAAAAGAAGGATGTTGATCACCTGGCCGATAATAATGTCCATAAAGTTTGAGGTTAAAAATTGTGCATGAATCTATCATATCATTAGAGCTTTTTAAATATAGAGTGTGTTTTTATCTTTGATTGTTTAAAAAGTGTTCTTTAATTATAAATAATAAATTTGGAAACCCTGCCTATTGTCCAGAACTTAACAGGAGCCATACATTTTCAACGCTTCAAAACTCTCGCCAAAACTAACCCATACACTTGCTGTACCCCAGCCTTTTTCAATGTGCGTGCGCACTCTTCAAGAGTGGAAAGAGTAGTGGCTACATCATCTACGAGCACCACGGTTTTTCCGAAGAATTTTTTCGCAATATCCGTTGCAATAAAACAGCCGATTAAATTTTTCCGTCTTTCCTCATACGAAAGCTCCATTTGTGGCTTCGTGTGACGGAGTCGTTCCAAAAGTGAACAGCAGGGGAGAGAGAACTTTCTTGCTACCTCTTTCGCCAAAAGTTCCGACTGATGAAACCCGCGCCATCGCAATCTTTTACGATGAAGTGGAACCGGACAAATAACATCAATATTTCCTTTAAAATTTTTCAGAGATTCAGAAAGAAGAGACCCAAGAGGGACAGCCAAATCTTGAAGTGACTCATACTTAAACTCATGGATAAGTCGTTGCAATAAAGAGGTCCTTTCAAAACTCGCGTAAGTACAAACAGCATCGAGGGGAGGGGACAAAAGTTGCCGACAGTTTTCACACGTTTTGCCGCACTCCGAAGAACAAAAACAATAGGGACAAAGTTGAGGCACGAAAGGCACAATACTATTGAGGCAAGTATTACAGACGAACGATCCTTCGCAACGGCATCCCAGAC
>CAYSYL010000102.1:0-3720 GCA_964435355.1 uncultured Candidatus Peribacteria bacterium
AAATTAAAGCGACAAAGTTATTAACATTAATTGAGTCGCTTTTTTCCGGGACTCAAACTGCTCCACAATTTCTTTATAACGGATACGTTCATGAGCCGCGTGTTGGTCAACGATAAGCAGTGAAGCTCCCTGCTGGCATAAAATATAACTGTTATCCAGCTGGGCAAGCGGAACTATTTCTTCCTGTGTCTCCCTCTTTTGAAAAGAAGTCTCCCTCTCGTTCGAAACAGAAGATAAATTCTTGAAGCTGTTACCTCCTCCCGACAGTTCTTGGGAAATATTTTCATCCGCTGAGGCATCTTTTCGAAGAGTCATCTCAGTCGATAATGTGTCTCCCGGCATTCCCGTAAAAGCTAAGGATTCTGAAACATTTTCCTCGTTCGTGTTTGGTGGAGAGGTAACTGGTGCCGTAACTCGTGGTGTAAAAGCATGGGGGCCAGAAAAATGAGAGGCAACACTCTGAAGATCTGATGACGAGAGATTGATGGACAAAGGAACATCTCTTAAAGTGAGGGGAGCTTGAGCTGCACGATCGGTCGAGTACCCATGAACAAGACCTCCAATTTTTGGTGCCAAAATATAATCCTCCAAAGCTTTCTGACAGGCTCTCGTAACAGCGCTAAAAATCTCTTTTTCATTCGTAAACCGCACTTCCAGCTTCCTCGGATGAACATTCACGTCTACAATTGTTGGATCGATAGTGAAATATAAAACAAATACCGGATATTTTTCTTTCGGTAAAAGAGAGTAATAACTTTGTTTCACGGCATAACTTAAAACCTGGGATTTAACTTCACGGGTATTAACAAATAAATACTGTAAATTCCGGTTTCCTCTGGCAATAGAAGGTTTGCCGATGTACCCCTTTAAGAGCATGGCGGAATGGCCATAAAAAACAGGAATGAGTTCATCCGTAATACTTTTCCCAAGGAGCGCGCGTATTCTCATAAGATCATCATCAGCCGGTGGAACATCAAAAGTAACGCCATCGTTATGTATCAGTCGAAAGCCGACATGAGGATACGAAAGAGCCAATCCTGTTAATACCGTAATGACGTGGTGGTATTCCGTCGTCACATTTTTAAGATACTTTTTACGGGCTGGAGTGTTGAAAAACAGATGTTTGACCTCTATTTGGGTTCCTTCAGGCGCCCCGATACTGGAAACCTTCGTTATTTTCCCTCCATCAAGAATAACAAGCGTTCCTTCATGGGCGCCATGCTTCTTGGTTTGCAGCGTCATATGGGAAACGGAAGAAATACTGGCAAGAGCTTCCCCCCGAAACCCAAGCGTTCGAATATTAATAAGATCCTGGGCCGTCCTGATCTTACTGGTGGCATGACGTTCAACGCTTAAAACGGCATCGTCTTTATCCATGCCGCACCCATCATCAGTAATGCGAATAAGATCTTCTCGGACATCATTCACCTCAACCACAATCCTTTTAGCTCCGGCATCAAGCGAATTTTCAACCAGCTCTTTAATAACGGAGGCAGGACGCTCCACCACCTCGCCAGCCGCGATTTGATTAATCAAAATTTCCGGAAGCAACTGTATGTGAGTCATAGTGGTTCGGAACAAAGTGAGCCTATTGTGGCGGGCATCCCTTAAAGCATCAAAGAAAAACGGTAGACAAATCTGTTACTTATGGCTCGATTTTATTCTTTAATTTATTGAGTTCCTGCAAAGCTTCAAGAGGAGTGATCTGATTTAAGTCTATCTTTTTCAACGCTTCAAGTCCTTCATGCAGGCGAACGGTAGCGGTGTCTTTTAAACCTTTCAGAGAACCAGCTTCTTCAAATAAAACCGTTTGACCTTCAGAAATTCGTTCACGGGAATTCGAAAGTTCCTGATGGATTGCCGGTTCTAAAACACCCTCTTCCAGATCGAGGAGTATTTTTTGTGCTTTAGAAATAATCTCACTCGGAAGACCGGCCAGCTTTGCTACTTCAATCCCATAACTTCGATCGACACCACCGGCTAAAATTTTATATAAAAATACCACCTCCCCGTTTTCTTCTTTCACTGAGACGGAATAATTGGCAGCATGAGGAAGTTTATCAGCAAGAGAAATAAGTTCATGGTAATGGGTGGCAAATAAAGTTTTGGCTCGCACGGCATCATGAAGGTACTCGGTAATAGCCCACGCAATGCTCATCCCGTCGTACGTTGAAGTCCCGCGACCGATTTCATCCAGAATGATAAGACTGTGTTCCGTGGCATGACGTAAAATATGGGCGCTTTCTTGCATTTCAACCATGAAAGTACTTTGCCCCAGAGCCAAATTATCAGAAGCCCCCACACGGGTAAAAATACGATCGATAAGGCCGATCTCTGCCTTTTCAGCGGGGACAAAACTTCCGATATGGGCCATAAGTGTTATGATGGCAATTTGTCGAAGATAGGTAGATTTTCCTCCCATATTTGGCCCCGTAATAAGGAAGAGTCGCTTTCCTTGAATATCCAGCTGGATGTCATTGGCAATAAACCCCTTAGTTTTATTCATTTTTTCAACCACCGGATGTCTGCCGGACTGTACGGTTAGTCTCCCATCAGTAAAAATCTCCGGTTTGCAAAATCGCTGATGGAGGGCGACGAAGGCAAAAGAACATAAGGTGTCCAATAAAGCTAATGCCTGAGAAGTTTTTTGTAGACGTGCCGCTTCTCCTACAATTCGTTCACGAATCTCTTCAAAAAGTCTCTGTTCCAGAGAAACAGTTTTTTCCTCGGCCGATAAAATCTTTTCCTCAAACTCTTTGAGTTCCGGCGTAATAAATCGTTCAGCATTCGTAAGAGTCTGTTTTCGAATATACCGGAGAGGAACATTTTTCAGCTGTCCTTTGCTGATTTCGATGTAATATCCAAACACTGAATTAAAGCGGATTTTCAATGTTTGAATACCCGTCGCAGCTATTTCCTGTTCCTGCAGTTTTTGTATGTACGATTTCCCGTCCCGGGACAATTTCTTAAGTTCATCGAGTTCCGCATGGTAGCCCTCGGCAATCATCCCTCCATCGGTAATGGAAAGGGGAGGATCCTCGACAATAGCTCGGCCAATAAGATCCACGATATCACTCATCGGATCAAGCGACTCATAAGTATTTCGCAAAAGTAAGGGAGTCGCTTCGATGAGAACTTTTCGTAAAAGTGGAACAACCGATAGTGAAGCTTTAAGCCCGATAAGATCTCTGGCATTTCCTTGGCGCAGGCTGAGTCGTGCGAGAAGTCGTTCCAAATCCAAAACCGAAGACAAAATTTCCCGAACATCGGTCATTATTTTTTGCTGTGTAACAAAAAACTTGACGACTTCAAGGCGTGACTCAATCTGGCTCTTTTCACACAGGGGATGGGTGAGAAAAAAACGGAGCATTCTGCCCCCCATTGAAGTGAGCGTTTCATCCAAAACCCACAAAAGAGATCCTTCTTTCTTGTTTTCTTTAAGCGTACTTAGCAGTTCAAGATTTTTGAGAGTAACTTCATCAATCGGCATGAACTCTTTGGCTTCATAGGCTTTAGGTTTTTGGAAGTGACGAAGTACCCCCTTTTGGGTCTCCTGGAAATACTTCATGAGCATGTCTGAAGCCGAAGAAGAAACTTTCTCGTAGGGATAAATAAAAGCATGAGGATGGGTCTGGCGGATTTTTACAAGCGTTGGATGCTGTAATAATTCAGAAGAACAAATAAGTTCCGTTGGGGCTATTCTTTCAAACTCGGCCAGAA
>CAYSYL010000103.1:0-708 GCA_964435355.1 uncultured Candidatus Peribacteria bacterium
GTTGTCCATAAATTTGATTATTCTCTAAGATGTCGGGAAAATCTGTCCATATAACTATAAAATTCCCATTGGTTTCGTCGGCCGCAATTTTCCCATATACCTGTGTTCCGCTACTTTCTATAAACTGATTCATTTGGAAAGAAGCTTCTATAACGGTTGGTGATCCACTAGTATTGTAGCCAAATCTTTTTCCAAAGATGTTTGCTGCTGTTGCATCGCCATTAAATTCCGTATACGTACTTACAAACTCTCCATCTTGAAGGAAAGCTACGTCGGGTTTTTCCTGGTCGAGTCCGTTTTCAGCATTTACCTGTACTTTTGAGCCTACCAAGTCTCCATTAAGGGCTTGCTGAATATAAACTCCTGAACGTGAATCATCGGTATTATTCCAGGTATAGACGATTCTGTTTTTCCCGTGATCCTCGCGTAAAGGATGAAGAGTCACCTGGGTATGTTCACAGCTTTCACATCCTGTTTCAACACCCGCATAGGTAAAGGATGCCCCTTCGTGGTAGGCTCCTTTAATTTGCGGGGTCCCGCTTGAAGGAGTATGGAGATAACTTACGGCGAAAGCATCATTATTGTTATAATATCCTGCCGAAACGTCGGGTCGTGTTTGATTGCCGTCATTTATTTCCAGGGCATTTACTTTTGATTCGCATAATCCTGTCGTTATGCCAAATGCCGACACATTGACCTCCCGATAAT
>CAYSYL010000103.1:718-2343 GCA_964435355.1 uncultured Candidatus Peribacteria bacterium
CGATAATAGATATCGATTCCTGAGGCCTCGTCCGTACCGGAATAGCAGTTTGGTTTTGATTGTTGCCATACGATTATCATTCGAGCAGCAGTGGTTGTGCTGTCTTTGAAAAATGCGATGCTGGGATAGTCATCATCATTCACCATTCCCACGTTGTCGATTCGCTGGTTCTCGGCTATAGGGTTATTTTCTTCGTCCCATACGGTATAGTAAATTCCTTGCGGACTTTCTGATTTCCATACGGCGGCATGATATCCATTTCCCGCTATGGCTACATCCACATTGCTTTGGATAAAGCTATCGGCACTTCGCGCTATGGTTTCGTTTCCGCTTTTAAAGAGATCGGATACGTATACCTGGAAATAGACATCTCCCCGAGTGGTATCGGAAAAACTTACTATGTATCTTCCATCTTCCGCCATGGTTATGGATGGAGCTTCCTGGTTTCCGGTGGTGGTGGTATTGATTTTAAACTCTCCCCCAATGCGGCTTATGCCGCCATAGGGCATGCCGGCGTTATACTTATAGCTTTGGGCGTAGATTCCTCTTCCATTTCCGTCTGTACTGTTATTGTCTTGCCAGGTAATGGTGAAGTTTCCCAGATAATCCATGTCGATATCTGAATGAGTTACAGCTCCTGCCGTTGTACTGTTAACGCTTAATTCAACACTGTTAAGAGAACACATTATATCTGAATCCGCATTGTTTCCAGGCGCCGGATCGGTACACCGTATTTGGCGTGCGAAAATTCCACCATCACTTTCGTCAGTTGAAATTCCATTAAAGCTTACGATGTATGTTCTGGTGGTAGCATCGTCGCTTCCCCGAGACTGTTTGTCGGTCGAAATATGGGCACTCGAAGCAGAAGTTATGGTGGAGCTGTTTACTTTTGTGTTGCTTCCTAATGCTGTTCCATCACTTCCATACGCCTGGAACCAAATATGGTTGCCGGTTGCTCCGGTTCCTTCTCCGTCCCACACAATGATGAACTCTCCATCGGTGTTCATGGCAACATGGGGTTCTTTTTGTGTATTTTCAGTAGTGGTATTGACGTTTAATTCCCCACTTCGTGCCTGAGGGCTGATGGTTCTTTGTGTAAAGTCCGCTTCATAGCGACGTGCGGCAATATCACGATTGTTAGCTGATGTTTCCCATGTCACTACGATTCTTGCCGACGTATTATTATTTTCGTACTCCAAGGCTACGTCAGGAACGGGAGGTTGCGTTGAGGTGGTTGTATTCACTTGTACCGGCGTTCCAATGCGGTCTCCGCTACTTTGATATGCCTGCAGTAATACATCGTAATTGCCACTCCCGTTATTATTATCGGCCCACACAATAATATAGTTGCCATTTTTGTCCATTGCGACACTTGAACTGCTTTGATTGCCGGTGGTTACTGTATTTACCAATTGATCCTCAGGGCTTGAAGTGCTAGGGAGTAATGCTACACCTTTGCTGTTAAAGAGTTGGTGATAGACTCCTTGGCCGGAGGCATCTGGATCTCCTCCTTGTCCCGTGCTGGTCCAAACTATAACAAAATTCCCATTGGCATCACGTGCCATGTCGTTTTCATTTTGAGCATTGGTTGTAATGAGGTTGGCTTTTTTTTCTCCACCGTGGGT
>CAYSYL010000103.1:2353-3585 GCA_964435355.1 uncultured Candidatus Peribacteria bacterium
GCTTAATAAAGTTGTTGGGAATTAACAATCGACTTCCTTTATGTACGACATACGGAGCTTTGAGGCGATTAATTTTAACGATATTTTTCCAGTCTGTGTTGGAAGCATTGGCTATGGTCACGACATCTTCATTTTCTTTCACTTCATAGTAGGTGCAATTTTCGAGAACATGTTTTCTTTTAAAATAGGCGAGGAGTCCGCTGCTTATGCTGATCAATGTAATGAAAGCTGCTATTAGCAGCAGTTTCCAGGGGAGTATCAGGACATCGATATTTTTGCTGCTGGTGGTGCTGGCGCCATGCAAGGGCTGCGTTCCCATTTGAAATCGTTTTATGAACGATACCGTGGCGGAAGCTTTAAATTTTCCTATGAATGGGGGCTCTTTTTCCCACTTTATAATTGGTTCGATGATGGTATTCGGGGCGCTTTCTCCAAGGTTTTTTTCAAATTCATCATATACATTTCCGATCGCGTCGGTTATTTTTATATGTGCTTGTGGCTCGTAGGTAATGTTTCCCCTGTTTTCGATACGAAACGTGAAATGCGGTTTCCCGGAAACTGTCATTTTATAGGCGAACTCTTTCAGCTCGATATTTTCTTTTATTTGACCGGGAATTGTAATATAAATTCTGGCTCCTACCCGTGTTTTTACGGCAATACTTGTCTGGCATAACGTTTGATCTTCACAGGTGTCACTTTTGATATTTTTTAAAGGGCTGGTTTGGATACTTTCAGCAACGATTCCTCCTACATACTGCCCAGGGCCGAGATTTTTGGGTACGTGGATTATAAAAGGAACATCAATTCTTTCCCCCGGAGCCATTATGAGTGTACTTTTTTCAATATTCGTCCATATACCGACTCCTTTTTGTTTTTCGTTTTGAAAGGTGAGGATGAAGTTGCCGTTTTGATTGCTGGTTGCATCTACGGCGTATATTTTTATTTTTTCTTCCGTTGTCCCGAAATTTTTAAGAGAGATGACATCTTGGATATCATCACCCGCCATTTTTTCGTACACAAACCAGCTCTGATTGCCGGTATATGGGTCAGGATTTTTGACGGTAAGTGAAATTTGTCCGGCCAATGCCGTACTGCTTAAAGTTATGCAGATTGCCACTATAATTATGGCTTTCCCTATAGGACTCGTGATGTTGTTTTTTTGTTTTGGCATCCGTATGTCTTTTGTTTTAGCTGGTTTTGCCGCCGCCTTTGCCGCGCTTTGTTATGCCGAG
>CAYSYL010000104.1:0-3533 GCA_964435355.1 uncultured Candidatus Peribacteria bacterium
CATACGACCTAGTTGCAAATATTTCATCTCAAAATTTATGAATAGTCCTCAATTACAGCAAGATTCTGTCCGAGTAGCTCAAGGGAAGAAAAATATTGGGCTTGGCACGCAAGTTCATCTTAAAATAGCTGAGATAAGAGATGATACTCTTGTCCTTAAAAATGGCGGTATTCGAGTGGTTCTCAAAGTTTCCAGTATTAATTTTAATTTGAAATCTGAAGAGGAGCAGAATGCCATTATTTATTCTTATCAAGGCTTTTTAAATACTTTGGAATTCCCCGTGCAGATCGTTGCTCGTTCAAAGAAATTGGATATCGACGAGTATCTTGATAAACTTAAAAAAATTGCTGAGAAACAAGTGAATCCACTGTTGCAGCGTCAAACCTTTGAGTATGTTGAGTATATCGCTAAATTGGTGGAATATGCGGATATAATGGAGAAGGAGTTTTTCGTCGTTGTCCCCTATGATCCTTTGAGAGCTCAGAAGCCGAATATTATTCAAAAGTTTTTTCAGAATTTGAGTCCAAAAGACGGATATGAAGCTATTCGACGGCGACATGAAGAGTTTGATCAGCTTAAGAAATCTCTTAATCAAAGAGTGAATGCTGTGAGGGTTGGGTTAGAAAACACTGGTTTGAAAGTGGATCAACTGTCAACTAAGCAACTTATAGAGCTTTTCTACACTATTTATAATCCAACTGTTTCACGGTATGAGAAAGCAAAAAACTCAGAAAGTGCCAATCTTACAACAGACGAGACCCTTCTAGCTGTTGAGCCGGTTTGAAAGATTGAGTGAAATTTTGGAATTTCTAACTGGTCTTTGCTAAATCTGAGGCCTCGCACCCAAACTCTTTAATGAAGTAGCTATCCAGTTCGTCAGCTTTTTTGATCATCCCGACAACATTTTGCTGGAGATCCTCGCGATGGACTGACTGAAGGTCAGCCATGTGAGTTCGGAATGAGAGAAAGATTTGGTTATTATATATCCCCAAATAAAAGGGAGTAGCCGGCTGGCTTACTATGTAACGATAAATCTCTTCCAGTTTTGTTTTTGGGAGTTTAACGAGTGGGCACGTAACATAAAAGTAATTATTGTTGTAAATGAAACTTCTAATGAGAGCCGTTCCATTATGGAATTCCCAAAAATCATATCCAGAGCGGGCGATAACTGGGTCTATACCGAGTTTTGTGAGGCATTCTTCAACAAATTGTCCGAGAAAACTTAGTTGTGGGTCGGCGAAGAGTATATTCACATCCAATGTAGCGCCGCAGTTTGGGCAATATTCTGTTTTTTCATAAAGAAGGTTCGCACATGATGGGCATTTTACGGCATATTTCATTTCAGTGTTTTGCTCGAATGCTTGTAAATCTTCCAAAAGATCATCGATTGGTATGGCGAATCCAACATTATCGGCTTGATTAAATTTTGCAACGGTAACTCCAATTATTTCTCCTTCTCCATTAACGAGCGGACCTCCACTATTTCCTGGATTTACTGCCGCATCCGTTTGAATATAATATCTGTTATCGAGTAATTGTTTGGGAGAGGAAACGATTCCTTGCGTTACGGTAAATGGCATTCCAAATGGGAAGCCGAGAACGGATACCTGATCTCGACTTTGTAAGTTTTTTGATGTGTCTTTAATTGAGCAATCGCTCATTTCCATCGGACTACATGGTAATAGAAAAGCAAGATCAACCTGAGGATCTATAAAAACGACATTTGCCTTTATTCTCCTTTTATCCTGAAATTCGATGGCTACTTCTTTGCTTCCCGATACTACGTGATGATTGGTGATGATTATCCCTTTTTTCTTGTAAAAAAATCCACTTCCGCTTCCGGATGCGGTGTTGATTTTTACAACAAGTTGACTTGTTTCTTGTATTGAACTCATAAAAATTTTAGTTATTAGATTAGGATTGAGGCTTTAACTCCATTATTGTAGTAAGGGTTTTTGCGAGTATATCGGCGGAACTTTTCCATTCCTGGCCCGAAGCTTTTCTTAGTCCTTCAAATAAAATCGGTGTTATATCGGCCGGCACATTATATCGATAATAAAGGTCATATATTCCATACATGAGGCTTAATGTGGCTCCTATGTGATCTCCTGACGCTGTTTCATTCTTTGAGGCGTCATAGTATTTTCTTAAGGCGTTTTGCACTCCTGTGGCATCAGTTCTCCATCGTGCTGATATGAAGACTTCGGGTACATACAGCGAATCATTAAACTTATCTTTATCCATTTGAGATAACTTCTTCAGCATTTCTTTTCCTTGTCGAAGTCGGTCTGGAAGTGGAATATTTGAATAAAGCGCGGATATGGCTTTTTCAATTTCTGTTTTCAGATATCCCTGAGCTGAGATGTAGAAATCAATTTTTAGAAAGGTTAAGGCCAATATATCCCATTCAAATGAATAGAGTCTTCGGTTTGAAAAATAGTTGCAATACTCTTCACATGTTTTTACATATTCATGGAATTTATCCCAAGCTTTTTGATGTTGATCGGAATTTAATGATTGTACTTTCATTTCCGTTACTCTTGTCGCGCCAAATTTTTCAATAAAAATATCGTCGTAGTAATCGGCATTATTACAAATTTCTTCAAAAATACTGTAAAGCTTGTACGGTTCACACATTTCAATGGGTGAACTATATTCAAAATATAGCTGGTTATCTCTTAGAACAATTTGCGATAAAACAAGGTTGGAAAAATTAATTTCGCTCACTTGCCGTATGAGCGGCAATGGATTTTTTTCTGGCAGGTTTACAAATGGGGCTGATATAAGGTATTTCCCATCTTTTATTTGAATATTTACAATAATTGATCCATGAGGAATGGAAAATGATGTTTGATCACTATTTCCATATTTTTTTACTATTTCAGGATTTATGTAGTTTAAAACTCCTATGATAGTTTCTTTTGCTTTCTGAGATTCGTAAATTTGTACTACCTGTGGCCAATAATCAAACTGAAGGGCACTTAAACGAACACCTAAGAGTGGGTCATCAAATGTCGGCGCAATATTCATAAATACATAAAAACGGAGTAAAACCTTATCATTTATACTCCAAAATATATTTAATTCAACTAGATTTAAAAAAACACTGTCCTGGCGGCGCCCTACTTTCTCCGTACTGATAGCACGAATAACATCGGCGAAGAGTGGCTTAACTTCTGTGTTCGGGATGGGAACAGGTGTGACCCACTCTCAAGAACCACCAAGACAGTGTTTTTTTCAGAAAACTGTTGTGTAAGATTTTATGCAGCGAATTTACACTCACCGCTAGTTAAAAACGAGTAAATAAGTCGATTGTCTGTTAGTGCTTCTCGGCTGAACGTATCACTACGCGTACACCTGAAGTCTATCAACCTGGTAATCTTCCAGGAGACTATGGGGAAATTTAATCTTGAGCAGGGTTTCACACTTAGATGCTTTCAGCGTTTATCCCTTCCGAATATAGCTACTCTGCCATGCCACTGACGTGACAACAGATACACTAGAGATCCGTTCGTCTCGGTCCTCTCGTACTA
>CAYSYL010000105.1:0-3488 GCA_964435355.1 uncultured Candidatus Peribacteria bacterium
AGTATACCCTCATTAAAGGAGGGTAAAAGATAATAAATGTCTCTCCCAAAGAAAAAAGCCCCTGGCGACGCAGGGGCTTTTGAGGAAAAGAGTCAAAATATCTCCGATCCTAAAAATACTGAGCCTACCTTCCCCTTCACCCCACCAACCTCTTAATCTCACTCTCCACCTCCTCATTCAGCAAAATCCCGAAGGGCACTTTAATTTTTTTCACCGTCACCCCCTCCATCACATGGAGCTCAACACGACGCTCACCGGGGTGCGCCATTAAAACCTGCTTCAGTTGCTGCAAAACTTCTGGTTTCAAACCGGCAGGAATTTCAATAATATACGGCTCTTCTTTCCAATCCCCGGAGCTGCTTCTTGCTTGAAGCTGATCAGCCATCGTTTCAACCGCATCCACTTCCTGCTCTTTACCAATAAGCTTCAGTTTGCGTTGCATCTTTTCATGTTCATCATAGAGTCCTTCTTCTTTCGCCCTGGCAATCATACTTTCGATAGAAATAGCCTTGGCGGTATTACAGGAAAACTGTAATCCATTGGATCGGTTATCGAGCCTTCCTTCTGCAATAATGACCGCTCCCTCTTGAAATACGGATTGAAACTGCTGATACACTTTGGGAAACACAACGATTTCAATTCTTCCGGTGGGGTCTTCCAACTCACCATACATCATATAAGCTCCAGCTTTGGTAAACACCCTCTTCGCCTTGGTAAGGAGTCCTCCCAATTTCACCGTTCGACCCACCTCTCTTTGGGTTAACTTATCAATCAAATGGGCCTTTTTTCCCAAATATCTTCGAAGGCCCTTTAAGGGATGGCTCGAAACATAAAGCCCCAAATAATCCTTTTCCCCATTCAACCGTTCCATAAAACCAGCCGGTTCAACTTTTTTAAGATGAAAAGTAGAGGCCTGATTATCATCACCTTCCATCATGGATCCGAAAATACTCGTTTGTCCCTGCGTGGCCATATCCTGAGCCGACTTGGCGAAAAAAGACATCGCTTCATAACTTTCAGCTAAAGCTTTTCGCTCGCCCAGTTCGTCTAATGCCCCGCTATATGCCAAAGCTTCAATAGTTTTTTTATTAAGAGCTTTAGGAGGAACTCTCCGCAAAAAATCTTCGAGGTTTGAAAACTTACCTCCCTGTTTTCGTATAATCAAAATGTCGTTAATAGTTCCTTCTCCAAGCCCTTTAATAGCCGTAAGTCCGAAACGTATCACCCCTTCCGAAACGACAGTAAACTGTGAAAAAGATTCATTGATGGAAGGCGGAAGCACGGAAATATTCATCCCATCACACTCCATCATTTCAAGAACGATACGGTCGGTATCCCCATGGTCACAGGACATGAGAGCCGCCATAAACTCCGTCGGGTAGTGAGCTTTCAAGTAAGCCGTTCGATAAGAGATCAT
Organism: uncultured Candidatus Peribacteria bacterium; assembly: GCA_964435355.1. GTDB lineage: Bacteria > Patescibacteriota > Gracilibacteria > UBA1369 > UBA1369 > CAYSYL01. The sequence goes on from CAYSYL010000105.1 coordinate 1,418, forward strand.
GGCGTAACAGGCGGCATGAGCTTTATTAAAACCGTACCCTGCAAAAGGTTCGATAACCTTTTCAAAAACCTCTTCGGCAAATTTTTTCTGATGACCGTTTTTAATGGCTCCCTCGATAAGCTTTTGTTTCTGTTCGTGCAATAAGGCTGGATTTTTCTTCCCCACCGCCTTACGCAAAATATCAGCTTCTCCCAAACTAAATCCTGCAAATTCGCGGGCAATTTGCAAAATCTGCTCTTGATAAATGGCAACACCATTCGTTTCCTTCAATATCGGTTCAAAAGAAGAATGCAAATAACGAACAGTTTCTGGATTATGTTTCCCCTTGATGTACCCAGGAATCCACTCCATCGGACCGGGACGATAGAGTGAAATCATAGCAATGATATCCTCAAAACGTGTTGGCTTAAGTTCCCGAATATACCGGCGCATGCCGGCAGATTCCAACTGAAAGACCCCAGTGGTATCACCTTTTTGAAGCAGTTCAAAGGTAAGAGGATCATCCATGGGAACCGTACTGAGTTGAATGGGAACTCCTTTATGATCGAGAAGTTCCAGGATTTTTTGAATGATCGTCAGGTTTTTAAGTCCAAGAAAATCCATCTTTAAAAGTCCCAGTTCATCTGCCGGCTTCATGGAGTACTGGGTAATAACTTCTTCTGATCCACCGGTGGATTTTTGGAGGGGAGTATATTCCACCAGGGGACGACCTGAAATAACGACTGCTGAAGCATGGGTTCCCGCATGTCTTACCGTCCCTTCAAGCTTGATAGCATTATCGAGCAAAGCTTTCGTTCTAGGAGAGGAATTATAGGCATGTTTTAAACCAGGGTCATTTTCAACCGAAGAGGCAAGAGGAGCGTGCTTCCCAAGCACTGGCTGTGGCACCAGCTTGGCAACAGCATCGACTTCGGCATATGGATACCCCATGGCTCTTCCCACATCTCGAACGGCCGCTTTTGCTGCCATGGTTCCGAAGGTAATAATTTGGGCCACATTTTCGTGACCATATTTTTCACGAACATATTCAAGAGCCTCATTACGCCGCGTATCAGCAAAATCAATATCAATATCGGGCATGCTCACACGCTCTGGATTCAAGAAGCGTTCGAAAATAAGCCCATACTTCAAAGGATCCAGTTCGGTAATATCCAGACAATAAGTAATGAGAGAGCCGGCAGCCGATCCTCGTCCAGGGCCTACCGTAATACCTCGATCTTTGGCATATTTAACAAAATCCCAGACAATCAAAAAATAGTCATTAAAACCCATTTTATTAACGACTCCCAGCTCATATTCCAACTGTTGGATAGCTTTTTCAGAGGGAACTCCATTATATTTTTTTTGAAGACCTTCTTCACATAACTCCCGAAGATACGAGGCAGATTCGAGAGCGTTTGGAGTTTTAAATTTAGGAATAAGATCCTGATGAAAGGGGATTTCGATCTGACATTTTTCCGCTATGGCAAGAGTATTAGCTATGGCCTCAGGAGTAGCTTCAAAAGAAGATTTCATGGCTTCAGGAGTTCTGAGCGAAAAATCTCCCTGAAATTTCATTCGGTCAGATTCCTCTATAGTCGTCTGGGTTTGAATACAGAGCAGAATATCCTGGGCGGTATGATCGTTTGGATGAACATAGTGAGAATCCTGAGTTGCCACAAGAGGCGCACCGGTTAATTTCGAAAGTTCAACGAGCCGTTTATTCAAAATCCCTTGTTCATCGATCATCGGATGATCCTGAAGCTCAAGGTAAAAATTTTCTTTACCGAAAATATCCTGATATCGGGCAATAATATCGATTTGCTTCTTTTCATCTCCGTCCATAACAGCCCTTGAAACCTCGCCCGCAAGACAACCGCTGAGAGCAATCAGCCCTTTACTATGTGCTTTCATTAAGCCGAAATCCATGCGCGGCTTATAATAAAAACCTTCCAGGTGAGCTTTACTCACCAGTATCATCAAATTCTGATAACCTTCAAAACTCGATGCCAAAAGTATTAAATGGAACGGTTTATTTTCAGTTCCGGGAGTTTTATCAAAACGAGATGAGGGAGCAACATACACTTCACAC
>CAYSYL010000106.1:0-3468 GCA_964435355.1 uncultured Candidatus Peribacteria bacterium
ATTGTTTAGCATTTCGTAGATAACAGATCTTCTTGATCCAGTAAAAATAAAAGAAGTATTGCGAAGAATGAGAGTAAAGTATGTATGCTAGATTGCGCAGCATCTTCAAAGAAACTATTTTTAAAAAATTGCTCTACAATGCCATTGGTAATTTTATAATTAACAAAACCACAGAAATATATTGCAACCAAAATTCTAGCAAATATTCCTAGCCTACCATTAAGCATATGAATTGGATATTGAAATCTTTCCATTAATTTCATATCAACCATTAGAGCATTCCATAAATTAATAAATCCACAGTAATCCCATCAAAGGTTACTGTGGATTATATATTTAATACAAATATCGAAAATTATTCACTTAACAAGATCATAAAGACAGTAAACCCACTCTCCATTCTTGCATCGTGCAGCAATTTCCTTCTCTGGATCAGTCCATTGCCCCCAACTATTTTGTCCTGGTTGGCGCGTTGCGGCAGCGTCGCCTCCTGATACCTCGTTGATTTCGTTCATGCTAAGTTCGTTCATAGTATCTCCTAAAAATATACCTGACTAAAAATAGTCAAATAAATAATAGTTTAATTTCATCAAAATCCCTACGAAAATTTCCATCGTTGGAAATTTTGCGCGCTAAATCGATATTCACGGTAACTCCCGCGTCCCTATGGATAAGCAGGGACATATGGACAACTCTAACGAGTTGCCCACATGCCCCACGCTTACCCACAGGGAACCCTCGCGAGGTTCGCCTCCGGCCTGACGCGCTTCGCTTGCCTCATCTTTTATAAAAAATCCTCTCACAAGCCCTTAAAAGCCGGTGTGCGACGTTTTTTTAGCATTGCTGGCACTTCTCCCTAGAGACAGCGCCGTAAGGCGCTAAGCGGTTGGGGGAACCGCGCCGTAAGGCGTGGGGGAGGGCGCAGCCCTACCCGGGGGTGCGAGTCCGCGAGCGAAGCGAGGAGAGGGGGCAGAGCCCCCTGCGGAGGGGTCAGCAAGGTTGCGAAGCGGCAGCGTAGCGACCGTTACCCCCACTTGTGGGGGCTAATGTTTTATTCACTGCACGTCGATTAAAACGCGTAGCGAAAATCGACGTGCAGTAGCTTTTAATGCTTTTAGGCGGCTGGAAACCCAAGCTGGGCGCGGGTTTCCGCGTCTAACTATGACATTTTTGGGGTTAACTATGACATTTTTGGGGTTAACTATGACAATTACAAAAGAGTCATAAAATTGATGTAAAATGACATTTTTATTCTTGTCATAGAATGTTATGCTTCCCAAAAAAGAATTGGTCGTTAAGTCGAATCGAATCGTTGAGGCTAGCTATCGGCTGACGCTGAATGAGCAGAGAATTATTCTTTACGCCATTTGCAGAGCACGAGAGGAGCAAAAAGGGTTGTTCCCAAATCTGCCACTTACCATTACTGCTGAACTATTTGTAAAACAATTTCCTGCTGTCGGTAGGCAACATGTCTATGATCAACTGAAGGAGGCAATGGATAGCCTTTATGATCGTTCGGTTACGTATTACGACATCGACCCAGAAACAGGTATGGAACGCGTAAATAAGACCCGTTGGATCAGTAAGGCTTCTTACATTGATGGCGCGGGTAGGCTTCAGGTGGTTTTCACACAAGACGTCATCGATCATATCACTCGACTGGAAGCTGAATTCACTAGCTATCAGCTCGAAAAAGTAGGGCACATGACCAGCGCTCATGCGATTCGAATTTATGAGATGTTGACTCAATATCGAGAGATTGGAACTCGAGAATTAAATCTGAAATGGCTGCGTGAGGCACTACAGATTGAGGATCACGAATACAAACTAACAGCCGATTTTATAAAGCGTGTTTTGGAAAAATCGGTCGATCAGATCAACGAGCACAGTGATCTAAAAATCAGTTACACAACAAAAAAGACCGGTAGAGCGATTACAGACTTTGTTTTCAAAATCAAAGAAAAGGCTTCTCCTAGCAAACCACGGAAATCTGCAATTCCATCGGATCAGGCTCTACGAGTCGAACTGGAAAAACGCGGTCAACAGAGAATTTGTGAGGATTCAAGCGAAGAGTTCTAAACCATACTCGCATCAACTGCGGTGGTAAACGGTGGCAATGATGCTTCCCGTCTGGTGGTAACTGGTGGCATCGCAACTCATTGATTCCAGTGGGTTGCTCATAAAAGACCGTCTATCTTTAAAAAAAACGTTGTGAAGCGGTGGTAATTGTTTTTAATTTCAAATCAGCTAGTTACCTCTGTTTTTCGGCTCGCCGGTGGCGTGCGTCATGTGTGTGCCTTTTATCGAAAAATATCGATGGGATTTGACTACATGAAAGCCGATCAAGGCTTGTTTTTTCAAGAAGGTAGATTATTTGGGAGGAAGCAAAAAGGTAGCAAAAAGAGAGCAGAAAGGAAGCAAAAAGGTAGCAAAAAGAGAGCAAAAAAGGAGCATCTAGGATGTGTCCCAAAATTCCAAATTTAGATAGTGCGCTCACTTTGTGGCAGCAAAGCCTATCCTGCCTCAATCTCTAAAAATTCGCATTTTTCTCAAAAAAAAAACGGGGCAAGATGCGTTCTTGTCCCGTCCTCATTTTTTCCAACGTTGGAAAAAATCTCGTGCCTGTTGAAATTCAATGTAAAAGAAAATCTGCGTTTTTGAAATTCAATATATAAAGATTCCAACCAATTCTCCACCTCCATAGCTTTCAATCTAGCCACTTCGTTGGTTTCCACATCACAAAATTTCTTGTGCCACACGTAGGTCGTTAAGTGCTAATGCAGTGTCGTTTAGCTACCTCTGGTTTGCATCCTGTAAGGCCAGATTATTGGTTCATCACTAAATCATCCTAGTTTCATATCAAATTTATGGGATTGAGATTCTGTTGCAATTAAGTTATGTTAAATCGAAAATACTGGGAAGGCCGTAAGGTAATTTTATTTTTCTAATTAGCTGTTTTAACGACCTTTTCTCGCCTACTAGATATTAGTAAATAACCAATAAGTGCTATTGCCATTGCAAGTTTAATGTAATTTGAATATTTTTCACCTAGCAGGGCACTTCCAACAAATCCAACAAAATGGGTTTTCATAAGAAATCCACCAAATATTAATGTCAAAAAGAAATCGTATGAAAAATGCATTAATATTACGATGAAGAGTGAACGCGTTTTTTTGTAAATAGCGACAAGCAAAACTGACGCTATGAATAACAAAATGAACTTCTCACGAGAGACTCCATGCCCCGTAGCATGAAGTGCAACAAAGAAAAAAAGTTGAATGCAGAAAGAAATTGAAACACCTAATACTTTTGACAATCTTTCAAAAAGAACAAATCTACAAACAACTTCTTCTTCAATCGAAGCGGCCAATGAAAGAAAAGTTAGAGCAATGATATTCTCTATTGATGGAGTAAATAGAGAGAAATTTGCTCCGAAATACACGTTTAAAATTATATTAGGTAAAAATA
>CAYSYL010000107.1:0-3407 GCA_964435355.1 uncultured Candidatus Peribacteria bacterium
GGGCGGAAACTGATCTTGATTTAGGACATTACGAAAGATTCGTAGGGGAAAATTTAACAGAAATCTCTTCCGTTACGACCGGGAAAATTTACTCACATGTTATAAGTGAAGAAAGAAAGGGAAATTATTTAGGTGGAACGATTCAAATAATTCCTCACATTACCAATACGATCAAGAGAAGAATACGGGATGCCGGAAAGCAAAGCGGTGCGGATATAGTACTGGTGGAAATTGGAGGAACAACCGGTGATATAGAGGGACTTCCCTACTTGGAATCTATCCGCCAGCTTCGACATGAACTGGGACACGAAAACACTCTTTTCATCCACCTAACACTGCTTCCATACCTAGCCGGCTCAAAAGAGCTTAAAACCAAGCCGACCCAGGCCTCTGTACGCGAACTTCGAGCGACGGGTATCCAACCAGACTTTATATTGGCAAGAGCCGATTATCCTATCCATAAAGAACTCTTAAAAAAAATAGCGTTATTTTGTGATGTAGACGAAGATTGTGTTATACCAGCCCCAACCGTTAATTCCATTTATGAAGTCCCTCTCAAGTTTCAGGAGCATAACCTCGCACAACTCATTGGGAAAAAACTTCATTTGGGAGTTGTAGAGCCGAAACTTAAAGATTGGGAAGAACTAAATAAAAAAATAAAAGCTAAACGGGAAAAGATAAAAATTGCTTTGGTAGGAAAATACACAGGACTCGACGATTCTTATTTAAGCGTTGTTGAATCGCTCAAAATAGCCTGTTACCATCAGGGATTGGATCTTGATCTCATGTGGATAGACTCTGAAAAGCTGGAAAAAAATGATGAAATCCATTGGGAAAACTTAAAAAAAGCTGCCGGCATCATTGTACCGGGAGGTTTCGGATTGAGAGGAATTGAAGGAATGGTCATGGCGGCAAAATATGCCCGCGAAAACAAAGTTCCATATCTGGGATTATGCCTCGGTATGCAAATCCAAACGATAGAATTCACGCGCCATGTTCTAAAAGATGAACGGTACACTTCCGAAGAGTTTGATGAGGAGAATAAGGTAAATGCCGACTTTTACGTCATTCATTTCCTTCCCGGACAGTATAAAGAAAGGGATAAGGGGGGCACTCTGCGTTTGGGGAAATATCCTTGTACATTAGCTGAAGGAACAAAAACACAAAACCTCTATCAACAATCCATTATTGAAGAAAGGCATCGTCATCGGTACGAATATAACAATCACTTCCGGGAAAAATTGGAAAAAGCAGGCCTTATAACAGCCGGAATATTCGAAAAAGGAAATCTCGTAGAAATAGCCGAACTCAAAAACCATCCTTTCATGATCGGCTCACAATTTCATCCGGAATTCCTTTCCAGACCAAACAAACCTCATCCACTGTTTCAAGGTTTCATTGCTTCAAGTAAGGAATATTTAAAGCAAAGCTAAGAAAATAATTTATTCACATAAAAAAACATAGCTGGATTGTGATAAAAGATTCAGCTGTATTATAATACCAATAAATATGCTGAAATTTCGTTATCAAGTCATCAATAAGGAAAATAAACAGCTGAGCGGAGTCATTAGCGCACCCGATGAAAAAAGTGCACGCAATGAACTTAAAGAGCTGGGATTTGCCGTACTTTCAATCGAAGAGGCAAAAGATATGGAAGAAGTAAATACTGTAACCGATAAAAAATTACCTCTCTTCGAATTTTCAGCAATAGATAAAAACAAAAAAAAAGTAGGTGGCAGCATTCAATCAGTTGATAGAATAAGCGCCTACAGACGCCTTTTAAGTGAATATAATCTCGAAGTCGAATATATCGTGGACGCTTCCTTATCGGCTGAAGAAAAATTGAATGAAAAAAAGAAAGGTGTCTACGACCTGCAGATGGAAATCGAAGAAGAACTGACGAAGACGCAAAAGCAGACGGTCGATGAAAAAGAACTGCAGGAGTTTACCGAAAAACAAGCCATCTTGAAACTGCAAATTGAATTTGTACTCAAAAAAGTAAAAGAAATGCTCGACTTATATGAGCATATTATGAAACCGGAAACAAAGGAAAACATACGCCGGCAGGTAGAAAAGATTCTACGAATAAAAAACAGTACCAACCTCGAATATGTAAAAAAAACAGCGGAAGAACTCCTCACCTTCTTGCAACAGGAAGAAATATATTTTAATGAAGAAAGTCTCACACGGGAAAGGACAAAAATGCTCATCGAAGCAAAAAGTATGATGATGCAATTGAGAAAAGGAAAAAGTAAAGTAAACCTTTCATTGAGCGAAAAACTAAGGCAATGGAGAACCAACCATCAACATGAAAAACTAACTTTCTCAGAAAAAATAATCAATGTTGTCATTAGTCTTATCATTGGGACTGCTCCGGAAACTCTGGAGGTAATGAAATGTCGGGAAGAAATAGCAAATGCCAATACCCAACTTCAACAGTATATGCGACTCTATTTTCAATCGACGACAACTGACATGAAAATAGAAACAAAAGAAGCTCTTAAAAAACTTTGGCAAGAACGAAAAAAAATGAAGAAAAGGCTTAAAACGCTACAACAAGAAGCACGGGAAAACTCTGAAAAAAAAGGACAGGAAAGCCCTTTCACACTTATCCGGAAAGAGCTGGTGACTTTCAGTGGATACCTGCTTTGCCTTTATCTCATATACTATTTCGTTTCACTTTATCTGAGCACCAAAGAACTAAACATTATCCCTCCATCAATAGTTATAAACGTCTTTCAATCGACCTTCATAAAATACTTGATACCTACCCTTTTCATTATTCATGGAACTCTTGCCATTAAAACATATTTTCTTGAGAAAACCCGCTGGGCCAGCTTAGTACTGGGTCCAGTCTCCGCCCTTTTGATTATCATCATCTACCTCAATTTTTAATGTATCCTATACTTCTTCAATTTGGGGTAATTACCATTTCTTCCCTATGGACATTTGTCACCATAGGCTTTTTCATCGCCCTCCTTCTCATAACGACACTCGTTAAAAAAAAGCGAATGAATATGGGATTTTTGGCTGAGAATAGCGTAACGATACTTATAATAGCTCTTGTTACCTCTCGACTGGTGGAAGTAATAAAAAATAGTAATCTTTACTCTCGCAATTGGGTGAATTTCTTTCAATTATGGGATAAAAATCTCTCGGGGTGGGGCGGACTTTTTGGATTATTGATAGGAATTGGGGTCTTAGCTCATATAAAAAAAGAAGACATGTTCCGCTGGTTCGATGTGATAATAGTCGGGGTCATGGGAGCCATGACCTTTATGAACTTGGGCTCACTTCTCGATGGAAGAGGTTATGGAATTGAAACAAACCTTCCTTGGGGAGTGATAATAGAAACTTCACTATATGCCGTCCCCATTCATCCGACACAAATATATGCCGCTTTATAC
>CAYSYL010000108.1:0-3308 GCA_964435355.1 uncultured Candidatus Peribacteria bacterium
GGTGTGTTTCTTGCAAAGAGATGGAAAAATTTACTTTTACCGATCCGCAAGTAGCCAGCAAAATGGCAGAGTTTGTTTTGTTACAAGTCGACGTGACGGCCAATAACAATAAAGATAAAGACTTAATGAAACGGTTTAATTTGTTTGGACCACCCGGTATTATCTTTTTTGATGAGAAGGGGCAAGAAATTCCAGGCACGCGGGTAATCGGTTTTCAGGGACCAGAAAAATTTTTAGAAAGTCTGCGTCGAGTCAGTCATTAAAAAAGTAGTTAGCGAAAAGAAACATGAAAATCACCTATCGCACGAAAGTAATTCGAGAACTTGTTCGTGTTTTGGATAACGACTCTAGGTATTTTCGAAAATACTCCGTGCTGGGCAAGTCTCTCGGCGCTATGGGTGCCGTACTGTTTGGGTTTCTGATGATGTCAGCTTTACGCCTAAAAGACCAAAATCTCCTGTGGTTTCTATGCTTAGGTACCACGGCTGGTATTCTGATCGGCCTTTCAATGTATTTCGGTACCGCGGTCAAGCAATGGCCAGTCGTTAAAGAGTACATGGATGCCAACTACTGATCTAATCTATAACTGGGTAGGTCGATCTTCACTGCCCCGGTTTTGACACTATTTTGAAAATCTTTAAAGGTGCCGCCCTTCTTGAGCGCGATAGTTACAAGGTCTATAACAAACTTTATTTGCTCTAAAGCCCGCTATAAAGGTAGTCTTGCACGCTGGGTGCCTGTAGCACGCTTTCACATTCTCGACGCCCTAATAAAGGACGTGGTTTCTAGCGGGAGGCTCTGATGAGTTATATAGCGCTAATCCGCATACATGAACGAGGATAATTCCGCACATCCTTAGTCATTTGCCAGTGTTCTACTTTTTTAGAGGTGAGAAATACACGAACCACCTCTTTTGTGAAAAATACCTATCCCACAACCTTTCAATGTCTATCTGATGCGGCCCACCCACGGGCCAAAAACCCTTCAAGAAGCATACTGTCCAACTTTCTCCCCCTGCCTAAACCCTTTTCCTTAGCCTTTCAGTCTCTTTCCTATTTGTTCTTACTCTCCCCACTGAAGGTTTTTTCGATAAAGTTTTCTCACAATTTTGCTTTCTACAACTATTATCCCTTTTGTTAAACCATCGTTTGGAAAGAGGCACAAAATGAAAAATTTTCTTTATCAAATAAAAATTTAAGAGAGTTGATTTAAATATAACTTTAATAAAGTAATGTTTTAAAATTAAAAAGGAGTTTTAAATGAGAAATACAAATATAGCAGAATCGTTTCTAAATAAGTTTAATTATGAAGAATATGCTAACCTAAAGAAAAATAGAGAACCTTTAGTCTTAAAAAAATATATTTCTCCTGAGGAAATCCGAGAGAATTTACCAAAAAACCAAGGTGGTATAGGATTTCTTTTTCATGCTACAGACTGGGAAACCCTTACCTTTTCATTTAATAATGTTAAAAATAAAACTCCAGAGTTCGAGCAAGAACTTTGGAACACAAAACCTTTTATAGCCTCTCCCATTTATCTGGAAAATCAAATAATAGGGGCAAATATTGCCTGCCCAGTGCCTCTAGAATTATGATTAGATAGCCCAACCGGAATTAAGCAATTTAGAAAAACTCAATTTTTCCCAGCCTTGGAGTTAGCAAAAAAAGCAGGGTTAACTATGATCGCTATGGGGGCTTCTACTCCTTATGCATGCAACTATGGTATGTTACCGAGAGATGCAAATTTACCTCGTATTACCACTGGTCATGCTGCAACATCAGCAATGTTAAAAGAGTGGTCTATTCATTGTTGTAAGCATGTATCTTTGAACTTTTCTGATGCAAAAATAGCTCTCTTTGGTGCTGCAGGAAGATTGGGGACTACAGTTGCAAAATATTTATCGTACAAAGAAACTCCAAAAGAGTTAATTCTAATTGACTTACCTGATAAGATAAATTTGCTAAAAGCACAAGCTGAATATTTATTAGCCTCACAATTACAGGGGAAAATGAAGATTTCTATTCATACTTTCAGCGCTGAAGTTCCTCTTCCACAGTTTGATGGTGCAATTCTAGTCAGTTGTACGAGCACGCCCTATCTTAAGACCGCTGATTTAAAGCGCGCAAAATTTTGGATCGATGACTCCCATCCCAGAGCAGCTAGTTTAGAGGCTGAACTCGAATCTAGAGGGCACACACTTTACATTGAATGTTTTGCTCGGGGTCCATGGGTCTGAATACTGATTACCCATTTAGACTTCCAAGTAAACAAGATTGCTATACCTGTTTTGCAGAAGGATATTCTGCATGGAAAGAGGGTATTAGTGAGGATTTTGTTACTGGAAGCCCTCCTGTATGGACAATAGCCTACACCCACAGCTTATTAAAAAAATATAATTTTAATATAGGGCCGTTTTTTGGTAAAAATGGTGTTGAGCTGCATTCAAATATTTCCTTTTTAAATAAAAATAATCTTTTAAGAGAAGAAGTGGAAATACTTTAAGAAATTTAAAAATGAAACTCTTTACTATTACTAAAAATGAAATTTAAAAAAACCGAAGAGCTAGAACAAAGTCGTTTTGCTATTCAATGGGGTGGGATTCTAGGTTTTACTGCTCACCCCATTTATTATATTGTATGGACTTATTTAATTCCACAACCCTACGATAATCTTTTTCTGCGATTGAGCGCCGCAGTTTTCTGCATACCCTTAATTTTCCAAAAATATTGGAACAAATATTTTGAACGATATCTTCTTTTGTACTGGCATTTTTGTTTGGTGTATGTATTACCTTTTGTATGTACATTTCTGACTATAAAAAATTCCTTTTCTACAATGTGGATGATGACAGAAGTAATGATGATTTTTATTTTGGCCTTATGTATTAAAAGTCCATTATTACTTATGTTTGAAATTATTATGGGGGCTTTAGCTGCTTTTTTGCTGATCTTTTTTACGGGTTCTTCTATCATTTTCTCTAAAATAGATGAGGCAAACCTGGCTATTTTACCTATCGTCATACTCTGTAGTATGGTTTTTAGTCATGTTATTCAAAAAGGACATGTCGAGAAAAATAAAGCTTTGCAAACCCTAGCCGGCTCCATAGCCCACGAAATGCGCAATCCTTTAGGTCAAATCAAATACAGCCTGGACAGCATCGAGCACACCCTACCCTCCCCCCGCAGCCGGGGAGGCGATCAACCCCTCACCACCCCCCAGCTCAACACCCTGTATCGGCATCTAGCCCAAGGCCAGCTCGCCATCAAACGCGGCCTGCAGGTCATCTCCATGACCCTGGACGAAGTCA
>CAYSYL010000109.1:0-403 GCA_964435355.1 uncultured Candidatus Peribacteria bacterium
AAAACGAGGTCATGATTGATGAAAATTCAGTTAACTATTTCACGAATTATAAAGAGTTATCCAATGTCCATGTCAAAGATCTCAATCTGCTCGATACTTTTATTCTCCAAAAGGCAGACAAGGAGAGCTTGGGGGCCGGGGAGGTTTACTTTTTGAAACAAGATAAAAACACATCCAGAACGGGAAAACTGGGAGTTATCGATCGGAGCGGAAATATCTTTCTGAATGATTCTCTCCATCTTCAGATGAAGCGCTCACAGGAGCCTTCTGATCCGGTAATTTTCCAGGTGACTTCCGATGAAAACAAAATTTTGTTCGAAGTATATATTGGAGGAAACCAAAAGATTGAAGTTTTAAAGGAAGAAGGTGTCTATAAAAATTTTAATACCGTGGCCTGGATCGA
>CAYSYL010000109.1:413-3249 GCA_964435355.1 uncultured Candidatus Peribacteria bacterium
CACCTCTTATTGCTAAGAATTCTAGTGTCAGCTGGCCTTCTGCCTCTTTTGAGGCCGCTGCAAAAAAGCTAGAGGCATTCCGTTTAGCGGCCAGCAAGAATATCATTTCTTCCTTCTCTTCCTTTTCAATTTCTGTTGCTCAAGCGGCCACTCTTTTCGATAGTGATAATGACGGACTTACTGATTTTGATGAGTCGCTTTTAAAACTTTTATATAACAAACCTGACACTGATAATGATACCTATAACGATGGGGATGAAATTACTAAGAATTTTAATCCCCACACGAAAGATGCCAAACTTTTCAGAGATTTACAAACGAGTGATGCGGGTTTTTCTGCCATTACGAAACTTTATCAACGGGGGATTCTCTCCCCTTTTCCTGATGGAACTTTTAAACCGAATGATCTATTAAAACGCCAGGATTTTATTGAACTGGATTTAGGCGCTGTGTGCATCACCTGTCGAAACCTTTCGACTGGCGTTAAAAAATCTATCGATACGGTTTATTCCGCCTCTCCTTTTCCTGATAAAGATATTTCACCGTCACTTCGATATTGCGTGGAAGAAGGGAAGAATCGCGGTATTATTTCTGGTTATCAAGGAGGAGATTCCAAAGGATATTTCGTGCCTCAGGGTTTGATAAGTCATGCGGAAGCCGCCAAGGTTATTTTGGAAACCGGCCGACAGGAATCGAAAATGGGTGTTGAATTAACCGTTTATCCTTCGGAAGGAAAACCCTGGTACTATAATTACGTTCTCTCCGGCCAGAAGGAAAAGATTTTTCCGAAAGGTATTTTTTATACTCTCGACTGGCTTGATCCGGTAACTTTTAAGACATGGTTTGATGCTGAATTAAAATTGAAAAAAACGATGTTCATTCAATGGCTCGAAAATCCGACGAGCCGAAAGGAGTTCGCCATCATGGTTTCCAATTTTATGGACCGCTACGATTGTTCATCAATCGATAGTGATAATGACGGCATTCCCGATAATTATGAAAAATATACCTATGGCACTTCTCCGGCACATGCCGATACGGATGCTGGTGGAGTCAGCGATCTGAATGAAATCATAAAAAAAACGAATCCTCTCAATGCCTTCGATGATAATCCTTTGGCTGATCCGGATAAAGACGGGCTGACCAATCAAAAGGAAAGTCTGTATGGCACGAATCCGAATTTAGCGGACAGCGATAAGGGAGGCGTGAATGACGGTGATGAAATTACGCATAAAACTGATCCTTTGAACAAGAGGGATGATTTTGGTTTTGATAGTGATAATGATGGCATGCCGGATGATTTTGAAAAAAAGTTTGGATTGAATAATGGTAAAGATGACGCGAATGATGATCCCGATAATGATGGACTCACGAATATTGAAGAGTTGGGTTTTGGAACGGATCCTATGGATATCGATACTGACGATGGGGGCGTTAACGACGGTGATGAAATTTTATTATTACGAACGAATCCTTTGGAAAAAAATGATGATTCTGGTTCTCCTGCAAGCGGATCTGCCGGTTTGTTCATCGTGGGGAACACGGTGGAAGAAAATGTCGTTTACGATAAAAAGGAGCAAAATTCACTCTTCGATTCAGATATCCAATTTACTGATGAAGTGCCGGCTGACGGGAAAAGCACACTCTTTTTACGGGCTACTTTGCTGGACAAAAATGGCGAGTCAAATACAACTGATTCATCGAGTGTCGTTAATTTTTATGGAGAAGATAATAGTCTCCTTCACGGAAAAATTTTATTTGATAGCGTCAAAATGTCGAAAGGCGTTGCTGAAACGGAACTCCAGTCTACAACGGCCGCCGGCGTTTATACTGCTTCTGCCTCCATCAAGAATCAAAAATTACCGGTTGATAAGCGGGATATTATCGTGATGCCGCTTCAGCCGGCTTCCATTATTATTACCCCCGATTCTTCGGTGATTCGAAGCGGGGGGCTTTCATCAACCGTTCTTCATATTGAGCTTCGTGATAGTCACCATAATTTGATTAATAATAGTCTTCATCAGATAACGGTTACGGTCGAAGGAGCGGGAATATTAGATGAAAGTATCGATGAGGATAAAAATTTGGAAGGGGTGCAAATTTCCACGGTGACGGGAACTGCTGATATTTCGTTGAAATCTTCCGATACTCCCGGGGCTATTACTCTTAAAGCATCTACTGTTCTTGATTCTCTTGATTCTGAAAAAGAGGGTTTAGCCGCAGGACCCGTTGATCCTCAGTCCTTAGGGGTAAAGGGACAAGCAACGGTCGTCAGTCGAAATGACATAAAAGTTGTGCTGACTCCGACAGAATCTTCTCTCATTTCGGATTATAGTTCTTCGACTCCTTTACTGTTGAGTGTCGTAGATTCCAAGGATCAACCCATTTCAGATTTCCAGGGGAAGGTGTCGTTTAAAATCTTGAATCCGGAATTGGGAACTCTTCTTGGAGAATCCGATCAAGAGGTAAAAAATGGGAAAGCTTCTGTCTCTTTTCAAACTTCCGCTACCGCCGGAACTGCGATTATATCCGCTACTGTTCAAGGTTTTTCACCGGTTAACGCCGAAGTAATTTCGCTTCCGAAAATGGCGAAAAAAATTGCCGTTGAATCTTCGAATGATCAGCTTTCGGCAGATCCCAATGCTTCCGTCACTATTATGGCTAAACTTTACGATACGGATGGAAATTTTGCTTCGAACGATTCTTCTACGGTGGTAACTTTTCACCTTACCGATATCAGCCAACCCTTTGCCAGTTTTGTGGGAGGAGTAAGCGCCATTGCCGTTACGGCCCAGAATGGAGTGGCCCTCACGACGGTTTTTGGTAAAACCGGGAC
>CAYSYL010000110.1:0-3227 GCA_964435355.1 uncultured Candidatus Peribacteria bacterium
CACTCAATCACCTCACAAGAATTCTCTTTCGAAAATGTTTGTGGGGTGAATAAAGTGGGTGAGCAATCAAAACTAATGATGCTCACCCGAACCTAGTTGACTTTTGTCAGCCCGCCTGATTCAGGCGGGTGACTGCAAAGACCTGCCCGTCGGAGGTGCGGATCGCTCCGTCTCTCGGGCCAGTGCCAGGCTGAAAGACGTCGGGGCGTTTTGACACCCGCCCCCCCACGAGTGCGGATACGATGTAGATCGTGTCCGCCTGGGGATCAGGAAGACCCGCGACCTCGCTGTACGAGGTCGCGCCGTAAAGCGCGACCCCGTTGGCAAAGCCGATGGGTTGTTTACCGGGGGTGGCTGAGACCCGCGCGGGTGCGGGTTTCCCGTCCTCACCGAGTTGTGGAGGGATGACGATGTCGCCCTCAGCAGCCTCGGCAACCGCATTGTTCGTGTCCGCGCGAAGGCGGATCGAATGGGGTGTTAAGTTTACGAGGATCATTTTTGGGCTCCTTTCAAGAGACCTGCCTGCTCACCTATCGCGATCAAACGATAGCAGGCCTGCCAAAGCGGACGAAGAATTTGCGAGATTACCGATAATCTTGTGAGTCAGAATCATCTCTCGCGATTTTATTCATGTAGGAATCTTGCGATCCCTCTTACCCGCACGAATATGAAGAAGTGCAACTTACTCTGTGCAGCCTTCTGTCGATTTTTCTTGCGGGCGAAGAGGATGTACGAATTATCGCCTGTGCGGCGACTCATACTTTCCTACTCGCTATTCTATTGTCAATGGACTGCCTTGGGGAGAGGGCTGGTTATTCTTGGCCTATTGCCAGAGTACTTCACTCTCTTTACTCTCAAGGATATTCATATTTCCGATAGGCGAGGATGGTCTCTCTCAGGCTTCCTTAATCGGCAACACAGTTTCCTTACGATGGGTTTTTTTGGTCAGAATGTTAAAATATATAATAGCACTTTATACAGATTATGTCAATACATCTGGTCTGCTTTCACCACTGAAAACGGCTTGAATAAAGGAAATCTATTTTTAATACTTGTTTTCCTCAATCAGCTCACAAGTATTTGCGGGCTGAAAAGAGAGCTCGAGTGTGAAAACATGTCTCCACTCGAGCCAAAACCCCGAACGAGAAGGGATAAAAAGTGGCTAAAAGAAAGCCCCGCCTCCCTCGAGGGCCTTCAAAAAGGTCTCTTTTACGGCAGGCGGCACGGTCTCGGTCATTTCCTCGAACTCATCCATGGAGAGCGCTGCCGGGAACCAGTTAATGTTGACTTGTTGCAGCGCGGCAACCGTAGAGAATCCGAGTTTCCCTTGCTGGAGAAGCATCATGAGGGGCAGGAATGCCCGCCCAGCGCTGTCTGTTCCTTCAAAGAACACTCCCTCGAGGATGACGCCCTCAACCTGCTTGCCACAGAATTGAATCGTGCTCATGACTATCTCCCACCCCAGATCCCCGAGGCGCGGGTGCGAAGAATATCGCTGATTTTGAAAGCCACCCGGAGGAAAAACTGAAACCACATTTCCTTGCCTCCCTAGGCTAAAAAAGAACAAACAGGGAAATTTTCCCTTTTTTGCAACACCAATCGAGTGATGTGTCAGAAAAGGGACGCAAGAGAAAAGGGTGCTTTTCTCTTGCGTGATCCTCGGTATGGAATCATTGTCCTGGCTGAGCTGGTTCAATGATTCAGGATTTCCTCCTTCTTGCGTCTGAAGGAGTATGCTTTCTTTTCTCGGCGTTTTTGCCTCTTTTTTAACCCGAGTTCTTTTCGGGCGGAAGGGTATTCCTTGCTCCCTCCGGGCACGCACCGCCCTTTGCTCCATCCGTTTCTCGCAGTCCCATGGGCTCACTCATGGGTAACCGGATGTATTGGGTATTTTTCCACCCCTTGCGCTCAACGATGCCGCCAAGATGCTTCTTTGGATAAAACATTTTGGCGGAACCGTTGGTAATGAAAGGAACTGCGAAGGAGGGATTTTTTTTGGTCGACTGAGATATTTTTCAGGGGTCTTTTTTACCAGGATGTATTTTTGTGGAACTTCACTGACGTTTTTGTAATGCATCGTGAAAGTGGAGTGTACACCCAAACGGAAAATCTGTCAAGTACTTTTGTCTAAAAATATTAATTTATACTTTAATAAAGCATAAATTAAGTCAATATAGAGTAACAGAAAATAAATAAAACCAGGAAAAAATGTACATTTTTTTCGAAGAAAAAAAGTACTCACTAATGGGATTATGAGCACTCTGTTGGTGAGTATTGACATTTTCCTGAAAAAAAAGAGTATGCTTGTCAGGATAGTGAGAAAGAAAGGTTCTTTCTGAGCCAGAACACTCCGGCTTTCGTTGTGACACTATCTTTATAAGGAGAGTCCTGTGGGCTCCTACTGACACCCTACTTTTTTTGAGAAAAAGATCCGGTAGCCGAACCATGGTTATCGGATCGCATCATTTTTGGCTTTCTCAAAGGCGAGGAGAAAAAGGGAGCGGAGAGATTCAGCGACGTCTTGGCTCTGAATGGTGATACTGGCGATTGATCGCCCGAGGGTATTGATTTTGACTTTGTCTCGGTAGATGGAAAAATCACATGAAATGGGGTACTTTTTCTCATCAATACGGTATCGTTCAGCGAGCTCATCTGAAGGCATAGTTTGATCTGTCCAAGTATAGAGAGCTTGAGCACGAATCATTTTTGTGCGACGAATCTCACGGAGTTTTTTGAGCTCTGCGTTGTGGAATACTGCGTCGATATGGTCTCTTGAAAAGAACAGGTATGATATACCATGGTCATCTCCTTCTTCATAGAGCTCTTCCATAGAGCTTAAGACGCCTTCTTTGCCCTCGTGGTATTGGAGGACTGGGCGTTCACCAGATTCTCTTTGCACGGCTTTAATTTTCGGGAGAACGCTTTTAAGCTGCTTGAGATGCTCTTCCAGTGTGGTTTGTTGATGCATGATGAAGTTTTCGAGGCGTTCGGGGGGGTCAGCGGCAAACAGAGTTTTCTTTCCCTGTTGGATTTCGCTCACAAGGCCTTTTTTGGCGAGGCTTTCGAGGACAAAGTAGATGGTGGTTCGGTTGATCTTGGTTTTTTTGGCAAGATCAAGTACGGAAGCGTGGTCGACTGCGAGGAGGGCAAGGTAGACAGTAGCTTCTTTGTCGGAGAGACCGATTTCTTGGAGGTATTTTTCGAGTATCATAATCTGTTGCTTAAAT
>CAYSYL010000111.1:0-3077 GCA_964435355.1 uncultured Candidatus Peribacteria bacterium
CTTCTCCGTGCTGGAAAGGGTTCATGGTGCCCGGATCAACATTGAGATAAGGATCCAGTTTTTGGGTGAATACTTTAAACCCGGAGGCTTTCAATAAGGCTCCTATGGAAGCTGTAGCGATACCTTTCCCTAAGGAAGAACATACTCCGCCGGTAACGAATATGTATTT
The DNA here is from genome assembly GCA_964435355.1 of uncultured Candidatus Peribacteria bacterium. GTDB lineage: Bacteria > Patescibacteriota > Gracilibacteria > UBA1369 > UBA1369 > CAYSYL01. The sequence continues at coordinate 170 of CAYSYL010000111.1, forward strand.
GGTATCAGCCATGGTCTTTGGAATTGCTTCCGATCAGTTAATGTTATAAATTTACAGATTAAGTCCGGTTTTGGCTCTTACTTCGGCCATGGTTTTTCCTGCCGTTTTTCGCGCTTTTTCCGCACCTTTTTTTAATACTTCCATAACATAGTCTAAATCATTTTGGAGTTCAAACCTTTTTTCACGGAAAGGTTTAAAATAATCGATAATTTTCTCTAAAAGCATTTTTTTTGCTTGTCCATAACCGAAAGGATTGCTTTTATCTTCATTTAAATAGAGGCGAGCGAGTTCATTTTTTTCTTTTTCAGTACTGAAGAAAGAGTAAAGTTTGAAGATGTGGCAATTTTTAGAATCGAGAGGTTCTCCCAAGCTTTTGGAATCCGTTTTTATTCCCATTATTTGTTTTTTTAACGTACTTTCCTCGGCAAAAAATTCTATGACATTCCCATAACTTTTGCTCATTTTTTGTGTTCCATCGGTCCCAATGATGGTGGCTATTTCTTCTGGTGTGAACTCACGAGGCAAAGGAAATATTTCTCCAAACATGTGGTTGAACTTTTCTCCTATATCACGGGCAATTTCTATATGCTGTTTTTGATCTTTGCCAACCGGTACGAGATCCGGCTTATACAAAAGTATGTCGGCTGCCATTAAAACCGGATAGGTGAAAAGGCCGGCACTCGCTTCTTTATACCCTTTTGCAACAGCGTCTTTGTAGGCATGAGCACGCTCCAGCAGTCCAAAAGGGGTAATACAGTTTAAAATCCATGCTAATTCTGCATGCTCGGGAACATCACTTTGACGAAAAAAAATCGTTTTTTCCGGATCGAGACCAAGTGCCAGATAATCGAGCGCCAGTTCCATGGTCGATTCCTGCATTTTTTTTGGATCATGGACGGTAGTGAGAGCATGAAGATCAGCAATAAAAATAAAGCATTCATGATCATTTTGCATTCCTATCTGGTTTTTCATGGCTCCCAGGTAATTACCTAAGTGTGGCCTTCCACTCGATTGGACTCCGGAGAGTATTCTTTTCATAGTTTTTCTATTATTCTGTTTTTTTTACTATACCAAATTCTTTGAGATAGAGCGAAAGTCGTTTTAAATTGTTGACAGAGGATCGACATCTATCGCTATGTTTTCAAGATTTTTTATGGATTTGAGTATTTTTTCTGGGGCAGGTCCTGTGAGGAGAAGGTGCCAGCGATATATGTTTTTAAGACGTGGTATGAGGGCCGGATAATGAGTAATCAAATGTTCATTGTTTTCGTTGTATTTTTCAAGTTCTTCGGCAATTACCTCGCATCTTTTCATACAGAGGTCACGGCTTTTGTCTTTTATCGTTAGTTTTATCAATTTTGAGAAGGGTGGGTAGTTAAGGCTTTTCCTCAGTTTTATTTCCTGTTCGTAAAAACCTTCATAATTATGTTTGGCAGCCAATTGAATCGCATAATGATCAGGGATATAGGTTTGAATCACCACTTCTCCTTTGTCTGACTCTCTTCCTGCTCTTCCTGAAACCTGTGTGAGAAGCTGGAAAGTTTTTTCACTACTGCGAAAACTGGGAAGTGTTAATGTCAGGTCTGCAAGCATGACGCCCACCAGGTTTATTTTCGGTATATGGAGTCCCATCGCAATCATTTGAGTTCCCACCAGAACATCGACCTTGTGATTTTTGAGTAGTTCATACATATCTTCATGGCTTTTCTTGTTGACTATGGTGTCCCGGTCAGCTCGAAGAACCCGAGCGATGGGAAAGAGTTTGTGTGTTTCTTCCTCCACCCGTTGGGTTCCCAGTCCTAAATATCGAATGTAACTGCTTTGGCATTGGGGACAAAGAGAGGGTGGTTTGCCTATTTTTCCGCAATGGTGGCAGATGAGACGATGTGTTTCATATATTCCATCTTCAACGACTATTTTTTTGTGATAGGTCATGGGAACATCACATTCGGAACACTTGACGGTATATCCACATTCACGGCAAATGACAGCTGATGCCGCCCCTCTTCGATTTAAAAAGAGGAGGGTCTGCTCTTTTGTTTTGAGTTTTTGGGAAAGTTTTTTATGGAGAAGTTCACTGAAAATAGAAAAGTTCTTTTTTTTGATTTCTTCCCTTAAATCGACAATGGTGACCCCAGGTAATTTGGCGCCTTTTTCTTGGTTAACTCTTTCACTTAGTTTCAGCAGCTGTATTTTTCCTTTCTTGGCTTCATAATAAGTTTCGAGACTGGGAGTGGCGCTTCCCATTATCATTTTTATCCCAAGTTTTTTTGCCATCATGATGCCAACTTCTCGTGCATGATATCTGGGACTTTGATCTTGTTTATAGGAGGAGTCATGCTCTTCATCCATTATAATAAGGCTCAGATTTTGGAACGGAGCAAACAGCGCGGAACGGGATCCGATGACTATTTGAGAAGCCCCATTATAAATATTGAGCCATTCGGTTCTTTTTTGGCTGGGTGTTAATTGGCTATGAATAACGGATATCTTCTGTTGGAAATGATCTTTAAAACGCTCAACGGTTTGAGGAGTAAGAGAAATTTCTGGAATAAGCATCAGTACCTGTTTTTTTTCTTTTAATTGTTCGTCCGCTAAATGGAGGTATATTTCTGTTTTGCCGGATCCTGTTATTCCCTGAAGTAAAACTATGGCATTGGATGAATTTTTGATCGTATGAATGATCTTTTTTTGTTCATCACTGAGAGTGTGTTTCGGGCTAAAATCGTAATGAGCGTTATTGCTTTTAGGCAGTTCCAATTGCCTTTTCTTTTTTATAAGTCCGAGAGGAAGGAACATTTTAATCGCCCGATGCATTGCTGAAAAATAGTAGTCGGATATCCATCTCATTACGTCGAGCTGCCATTTTTTTAAGTGAGGTGCATTTTCGACTATTCCTACTATAGGC
>CAYSYL010000112.1:0-3036 GCA_964435355.1 uncultured Candidatus Peribacteria bacterium
GGGTTACATTTCCTGGAAGTCAAAGCGTTGCTCAATAATGGCGTGGAAATTTCCTTTCCTGATAAAGTTTATTTCACCATACAGTAGCACTCTATACTTTTAAGGCTTTTTTCTCTACAATAAACGGGCGTTTATTTGTTACCTGTTAGTGTATTTATGCTTATTGCTATCGATATTCGGGAAGCGGGCCACGAAAAAACCGGCAAGGGCTGGTATACTTTCAATATTGTTAAGGGACTTATGGAACTTGATTCGGAGAATACTTACCGGTTGTATACCGATTCTCCTCAAAATCCTTTTGATAATTTGCCGAAAAATTTTGAAATTCGATGTCTATCGGCACCATCTTGGAAGTGGCATTTTAAAGTTTTGAAAGATATAAAAGAGCATCCTGTTACGCTTTTTTTTGCACCTACCAGTTACATTATTCCTTCCTTGGCTCCTTCTACCATTAAAACAATCATTACGGTTCACGACTTGGTGGCCTTCATGTTTCCTTCCACCCACAATAAAAAGGCGGTCATCATTGAGAGATTGACCCTTAAAAAAGCTCTTACTAAGGCTTCCCACAGCTTTGTCGTTTCGGATAATACCAAACATGATCTGATGAAACGTTTTGGTTACCCGGAAAGTAAGATGACGATTACTTCATGTGCTCCTTCGGATTTTTATAAGAAACCTTTAGAAATCACTTCACATGAGAAAAAAGAGATAACGGATCGACTGAACCTTCCGGAAAAATTTTTATTGGCTGTCAGCACCCTTGAACCACGAAAAAATTTTAGCGTTTTATTAAAAAGTTTTGTTATCATCAAACGCAAGTTTCCGGAATATAAACTGGTTATTGTCGGGAAAAAAGGATGGAATTATCAATCGATTGATGAGACTTTGAAACATTATCAACTTCAGAATGATGTCATACTGACGGGCTATCTTCCCATAGAAGACATTAAAAAACTTTACCATTTAGCTAAAGCTTTTGTTTTCCCATCTTTATATGAAGGTTTTGGGATTCCTCCCCTTGAGGCTATGGCTTCAGGATGTCCTGTCGTAGCATCGAATGTTTCTTCTTTACCTGAAGTGGTGGGGGAGGCAGGGCTTCTGGTAGATCCACAAAATGCTTATAAAATAGCGGAAGCTGTCATTAGTTTGATCGGGAATGAGGAAGCCCGGCACATGTTTATTGAGCGTGGGAAAAAACAGGCGGAAAAATTCAATTGGACGTCGAGTGCACAAAAGGCCTTACAGGCTTTTCAATTGATCGGCAATTCTTAATCTCATCATGTGATACATACTTTGGCAAAAGTAGGATTTATAGCGAAATCTAATGTTGCTTCCCGTGAAATCGAGAGTATTAAAAGAGCCATCACGTTGGTACAAAATTCTTATAAGAAAAAAGTTTTAGTGGAAAATACCATTGAAGGATTGATAAGTAAAAAAAGGGGGTTGAGTCGGGAACAAATTATGAAATCTGCTGATTTTGTCATTGTTTTCGGGGGAGATGGTACCCTCCTTAAAACGGCAGGATATGTTACCCGGAAAGAGGTTCATGTATTAGCCGTTAATTGCGGCAATGTCGGGTTTTTAACGGAAATCAGAATCCCTGATTTGGAAATGGCATTAAAAAATGTTTTCAATCGCCGTTACTGGCTGGATACCCACTCTCTTTTAAAAGTGGACGTCTATCGTCGTAATAAAAAATGGAAAGAGTTTTTAGCCCTTAATGACGCTGTTATTACCCAAGGGGTGTGCGCCCGCCTTATCCGACTGGGTATACGGATCGAGGATGAAGAAATTGCTACTTTTAAGGCTGATGGTCTTATTATTTCAACGACAACCGGATCTACTGCCCATTCGCTTTCCGCCGGAGGGCCCATTGTCCATTCATCTCTTGAAGCAGTGATTCTTACTCCCATCTGCCCGGCGTCTTTAACCCTTCGGCCTATCGTTTTGCCTTATCAAAAGCATCTTAAGGTTTTTGTGGCTACGGAACGTCAAGAAAGCCAGAATTTGGGTCTTACTATTGATGGACAACAAACGGTTTCGCTTCAATACGGCGATTCAATTTCCATTGAGAAATCGTCATGTAATTTTTCATTGATACGCTTTGGAAAGGACGGTTACTTTCAGAAATTACGTGAAAAATTGAAATGGGGTGCCTAGTTTTCTATCGGCATTTTCTATTTTTTCACAAGAAATTTATACTTGTCAGGGCAGCTTATGTTTGTTTTTGCCACATGAACATCCGTGAGATCTTTTTTAAACTTGATAGCTTCAATTAAATTGATAAGACGGCTTGGATACTTGGTGTATTGCAAGACAATTGGGCGCCCATTAACCGTCATTTTTATATTTCCATAATTTAAAAAATTTTTCACAATCCCATGTTTCGTCTTTTCTATTTCATGGATACTTTCAATTTCGATGTAGCTTACATCATCCTCCCAAAATGGAAAAAACTTTATGTCGATAAGCCTTTTATTCGTTATTATCAGATTTGAAATAAGATATTCGATAAAAAAAAAGAAAACGAAATGATGTGTGAGGGTAAGGATAAAAAAAATCGCACCAATAATGATGCTATTTGAATAGGTGAAAAAATCCTTTAAAAAGACGGATAATGATAATAAAATTCCGGAAACAAACCATCCGAGAAAAAATAAAAATAATGGTTTTAAAAGAACAATACCGTGCTCCTGGACACAAGCAATGATTTCCTCACCAGGTTCCAAATAGCTTTTATTTTTAAGCATTCGAGTAAGACATATAAACAATATAACTCGCAACGACACTTATGCAGATAACAAGCGTATAAGCGATTTGTGTGACTTTTAAGGATCGCGTCATGATAAGCTTTCTGTTTTCTTCACCGACGAATTGTGTTTGCCACTTTGTCATATGGCCAATCTGTTTATTCAACAGAGCCATTATTAGGAGTGACCCAATATTGAGAAGTGAAATGATCAATATAATCACAACAGCCATGGGAAGGAGTAAAGAAGGTATACTTAAATATAGGCCTCTTATGGCTAAAAG
>CAYSYL010000113.1:0-2966 GCA_964435355.1 uncultured Candidatus Peribacteria bacterium
ATTATAAAGAGTCCTCATTTTTAGATAAGTTTTTAAAATAAAAATAAATAATTTAACAAAAATAAAATGAAAAACCTCTTCAAAAATCCGCGTCTGATTTACATGACAGCGGTAGTAGAGAAAATGACCGAGAGTCAAAAACCCGATGAACCACTTACAGCCCGTCTCGAAAAAGCCATGAATCGGGCGCAGCAAATGGCGGATAACTTTCGCCAGAGCGGAGAAAAAGAGAGGGCCGGAACCGCAAACAGAATTGATACGGCTATCCGTGCGGCAAAAACGGCCAAAGAAAAAGCGATAAATCAGGGAGAAGAAAGGGAGGCATTAATAGCTCTCAATGCTCTCTTAAGTATCATGAAGGAAACGGGATTACCGTTGTACAATAAGTGGAAAGAAGATTTTACCTCACAGCACACGAAAGCACAGGTTTTATATAATGAAGGACTGGCAAAAATAAAATCCATCAAAGATGCGGCGGCGGAACTTTCCAGAATAGGAGGAGAGGGAGTTTCTTTACCAGATAAAAGTAACGCTAAGGCACAGGCGACGAAGCAGTTTCAAACCTTACTGGCAACCATAGCCGACTTTAAACAGACTCGCGATAAATACGACACCAGCTATAAAGATCTGCAAAAATTGGCCGAAAAAATTAATACCATCAAAGTACTGGCGGCCCCCGAAGATCCCGATACGGTCATAGCCATTACTGGCGGATCCGAGTTGGTAAAGGGAGAAGAACTGAGAGCTATTATCGGAGGAGTGGAAATAAATTTGGGAATGAAATTGAACTATTCTCCCAATATTCCTGAAGACCTTGTTTCAAAGGCTGAAAAAGGACCGGAAAAAACTATATAAATAAAGAAAAATGGCTTCGACGGATACCACACAAAAATTAAAAAAAGAGCTCCTTCGATGCCTCCTCTTAAATGATGACGATAAAAACTATTGGCTGGAAAATGCAGACACCTTACCGCAAATGGTGATCGAAGGAGTATATAAAACGCTTAAAGAAAAAAACGATCTCATGGAAACCTATATGAACGTCGCTCTCCAAAATGATCCCGACCATAAACATGTACTGGAACTGGAAGAAAAAATAAAAAATATGAGGCGTAACGTCCTGAAAAAAGATGAATCAGCGGTTACAAAAAATGAAGATGCCGAAGCGCTGTTGGCGGAAAAACTGGCGAACCTTTAAACGATGGTAACGAAAAACAAAAATTATGCCGGACTTTGGTTCTGAAATAAAGGCGACACAGGCAAAAATTGAGAGTCTAAGCACCAAGGCTGGCGCAGAAACTCTAAAAAATTACAGTGATGTCTTTAATGGAAAAGTTCAGGAATTCGAAAAACTGAAGGCTTCTTTAACGTTCCAAACAGAAGAAGGAAGAGCGGAAGCGGCGAAAGAAGAACAAGATATTTACCTTAAACTGCTGGATATTGCGGCACGCGGAGAATGGCTGACGAAAAATCCCGGAATAACGGAGGTCCCGAAAGATTTCTTACCGAGTGCGAATACGGCAGAAAACGCTCAGCAAGAAAAGAATCCACAAATTTCTCAAGTGCCGACAAAGCCCTCCGCTGAAAAATCAGCGAATAGTCCGGGCAATCCCATAAAGCCAAAAGAAACTTCTGATATCCCTACTCTTGCCCAAGGCTTACGATCCACACTCGAGCAATATAAAGCAAATCTTTCCACCATACGTCAGCTGGAAGGAGTCCTGGCGGAAGCGACACAGGCAAAAGCCATATACGAAAAAAGTGACGATCCCGAACTCAAACTCTCACCAGAAAAAAAACTAAAAGCTCTCAACGATGCATTGATCGCTTACGCCCAGGCACAACGAATCTTTACGGACTCGCCCAATCTTCCGTCAGCAATACAGCAAAAGTATAAAACGGAAGTAGAAACAAACATGAAAGAAGTAAAAACGGAAAAGTATCGGGTGGAAATGGGGATAATGGTTCTGGCTCAATTTAAAGAATATGTGGTTGTCCAAAATGGAATTCCGGTATTCACAGGAAAATTTTTCGCCCTTCCTCCAAAAGAAAGATTTGAAACAAAGAAAAAATTTGAAAATGCAGCCGAAATGATAAAGCTGCAAATAGAAGAGATAATTCAGGAGGCGGCTCCGCCTCAACAGTTGGAAAACTACTATAACGGCAAACTTCTCTTCGAAACGGCTAATTTGGAAGGAGCAAAACTTCTCCTCCAAAAATTCCAGCAACAAAATTCAGAGGCATGGGAACTTCTTCAAAAAGATCCGGCAAAAGCTCGGGAAAAATATGGCGCTAGCCTAGTGGATTGTTTAAGTTATTCCCAAAAAATAATGGATAAAATTGAAGAAATTAATAAAAATCATCAGAAATTTTTTGAGGCCCAAAAAATGGCCATATCGAATGATATCGTAGGAGCAAAGAAGAAATTGAAAGAGTACGTGGCAGAGGAAGAAAGCAAAAAAGATAAAAAAGAAGGTGACATCTCTTTTGTTGGTACGGCCAAAGTGATGTTAAAAAAAATCGCGCTCATACAATTACAGGAAGTAAAAACAAAATTCAGTAGTGTCTCCGTTCCTTCAGAGACGATTGAAAGTTACAGTGCCCCCGATCGTGAAGGGAACTCACGTGTGACGGTAGAACCAAACCCGGCGTATGCTCATTATCAAAAATATGTTCAGGCTATTGAAAAGGCAGAGGGACTCATTACTAGTGGAAAATGCCTCGATTTTAGCGATGCTTATGAAGAAATAAAAAAAGAAGGCTTTGATCCCGAAGATGAAATGAATTTTCTGTCGGATGAGGTCAAGCTCGACCAGGGGAAAACCGGCCTCTTAGAACTGGCAAGAAAATATAGGAAAAACGGGAAATATGAACTGGCGGAAAAATGTTTCCGTCAATATTTCGGTGATCGATTGGGAAAATTGGAAAAAAAGGAAGTGACCATAGAGGAACTCCGGAAAAAATAT
>CAYSYL010000114.1:0-2951 GCA_964435355.1 uncultured Candidatus Peribacteria bacterium
CTTCTACACTGGCCCCTTTGAACCAATCGGTTATCATTTCGTAATCTTTTTGAGAGATCCAGCCTGCTTTTTTCGCTTTTTCATTTCTTTCGTTGTAATCTTTTACCATTTTTTCCTGAATCTCCTTTTCAAGGAGATTTCGTTTTCCGGCCACATCGGCTTTGTTAAATCTATCGGCAAAGGGAGCGTAGTAAGTATCGAGCGGAAGCTTTCTGAAAATTTCATTGAGTTTTATGGTGGGAGTTAACTTCTCTTTTTCAAAATTTCGCAGCCACTCTTCCTGTTTGTCAGGAGGTGTTTTTTGAAGTTCTTCCATCGCTTTATTCAGTTCTTTTTCTGAAAATATACTTTGGTGGGGAGCTGCCATGGTCACTAATTTACCTATATTTACACTGGTCGTTTCAAGGGCTGTGAGGAGTTCCTTCTTTTCATGTCGACGGAGGGTAGCAAATTCCGACATTCTGTTCGGAGCCAATTCCTGGCATTTATTGTAGAGTTCCCGCAGTCCCTGAATTTCCTTTTCAAGCTCTTTTGACCAAAGGTCCTGAATTTCAGGTGGCTGTTGCATAAAACTGTCGATGTACTCTTTGGCTGTGTCGACTCCTTTCCTTACATCATAGCCAAAAACTTTTCGATTCGCCGTGACGGTTTTTGCATAATTTACGCTTTTACTGATGCGCTCTCCCATTGGTTCGAGGGCTGCCACACTTTTTTTGGCGGCTGCCTTTTCGATTTGATCTTTTAACAAAGCTTTTTGTTCGGGAGTTAAAATATTGCTTGCTGCGTCCACCTGAGTCAAAAGTCCATGCTTAATCTCTTCGATGGCTATTCCATCGTTTACCTGTAGTTTTCCTTCCGCTACATCTCTTACTACCTCCTCTGAAAATTCGTTCGGTTTGTTCAAGTAAATGAATCTTCCAGTTCGAAGAGTTTTGGAGTCGTTAAAATGACAACTAATAGGCATATGCGTTTTTTAGAGCTACCACTTATAGAAGCCTCAGCACCATAGAACTTTCAAAAAACACCGTCAAGAAATTTCTCCCTTTTTCTCTTTACCCAGGGGACACTTGTTTTTGGATACGTTTTTGACTCTTTTGTTATCGATCTTACCACCCGAAAAGCTTGCCGACATCTTCGGCCGTTTCGCGTCTTCGGGCAATGGTGACGAGTCCGTTTTGCAAAACAATCTTTACCGGTGAGGACAGTAGACAGTGGTGAGAGGCAAAAGCATCCTGATAAGCTCCCGTGTCGAAGATGGCAATATATTGGTCTTCGTTCGGTTGTAGATCTTCGAGATCGGGGAGGAGAACGTATCCATCACTCGCCGTGTATTTGTCGTCCGAGTCACAGCTGAGTCCCGCGAGCCATACGCGCTGTCTTTTTTTGGTCAGCATGTTGTTGGCCGGAACGACGTGCCATTTTTGATGGATAGCCCAAGTGTCTAACAGGTCATTCATGAAGCTTCCGTCAATAATATACCATTTTTTGGCGACACCTTTTGGAATGTCTTTCGAGCCGATAATTTTAAAAACGGTAATTTGAGTCGGTGCCGTTATGTAGCGTCCCCATTCTACTATTAAGTTAGGGTGAGGGATTCCGGCTTTATCACTTAAATCTTTGAGCGTTTTGAAGGTTCGATATACCACTGATTCAATGCTGTACATTTTTTTCTTTTCGTAGGGTATTCCGAATCCTCCCCCGATATTAATGGTGTCGAGCGTTGGATTTACCGCCCGTATTTTTTGGTAGGCGTCGAAGGCCTCACGAAGGGCTACAATGATATCATTTTCCACAATTATCTGTGAACCGATATGGTAATGGAGAACTTTCAAGTTCCGTATTTTTCCGAGTTCCAGAATTTCATCAAGGAGCAATCCGAAGCGGTCTATTTTTTTATCCCAATGTGATTTTACTTTTGAAAGCAAATTGATCCGAATCCCAAGGTCTCCATTAAACCCTTTGAAGAGCTTTAGTTCTTCCGCATCCTCGATGATCGGAATAATGCTGAGTCCTTTTTCGCGTAATTTTTTTATAAGTCCTATGTACTGTTCCGTTTTTGGCCCATTGCAAAGTACGCGGATCTTCGCGTGGAAGTTTTCACTTTCCCATAATTTTCGGACAATCCATAAATCGTTCGCGGAAGCTACCTCAAGGTGAGCTCCTTCTGACACGAGTGGCAGAACGAACTCTTTGTTCTGGTTCACTTTCATCGGGAAGTGGTAGAGGAATTTCCCTTTATATCCCAATCGCTTCGTGTTCATAGCTACCACCTTGAAAAGGTGACTTAATCGGTCTTCCAAAATGGAAGGGAGGAATACTTCGAAAGAGCCGTTGAAACGGCGAGCCAGATCGTAGACATTGTATTGATAATTTCCTTCTCGAATGACGAGGTCTCCGTCTTTATTTATATCAAAGGGTTCGGTGTTGAACTCTTTTTTTCCGAGCTTCCAGAAGTTTTTAAATGTTTTGAGGACGGATGCATTACCTCCTGATTTTTTCTTGGTAGCCAACTCTTAAAGTGGTAGAAGAATAACGTTATTTTTTATAGCAGGTTGTTACCCGTGATGCAATAAAAATTTATAGAGGCGCGTATGCCTCCTCTTGAGATCATAAGACTTTTAGCGCTAAAAATGGTACAATTTGTTGATGATATAAAAAAATTAAAAACCTATGGTTAAAGATAATTTCAATTTTCACGAGGGAGGTGTATCTCAAATGGCAGAAGATTCATTTCAAGAGGTTGAGGGAGTTGCGCTACGGGGAAATGATCCACTCGTACGAGTTACTCATGAGGTACGAGGAGCTTTGGAGAGGGCTGCTGAAGATGAGACCCTTGAAACGCTTGCTCAAAGATATCCTCTGGTAAAAGATACTCTTCCCGCTGGACCAAAGACGGGAATATTTTTATCGGGCGAAAGTGATGAATATCATAGCTCGGGCAGCATCAATCA
>CAYSYL010000115.1:0-2883 GCA_964435355.1 uncultured Candidatus Peribacteria bacterium
GATCAGGTAAGCCTCGCAACTAAGTTACAAAACTAAAATAAAGTCCGGTTAAATAAGAGCTTTAACGATGGCATCGTTTATTAAAAATCCTTTTTCGGTCGACAAAAGTCTTCTTCCGCAAATTTTTAAATGTCCACTGGCAACAAAAGACATAGATTTATCTATAAGGATATTGGTCTGTCCAAATTGCCGTTCATACTCATCCAAATTAAGCCCCTCAAAAGTTCGTAAACGCAACATAATATACTCCATTCGGCGAAGATCAAGATCCATAGGAATCACCTCTTTTTTTTTAAGAGGATCTTCCAAGTATTCTTCAAACTGACTCGTATTCTCCCACATACCACTATCTACAATCGAATGAGCTCCTACGCCAAAACCGGCATAATCTTTTTGCTCCCAATATCTCACATTGTGTCGACACTCAAATCCCGGTTGTGCGAAATTAGAAACTTCATAATGCCGATAACCAGCTTTCCTGAGCGATTTTATTAGATATTCATACATTTCAATTTGAACTTCATCAGTAGGACAATCTTTAATAAAGAGATCGATTTTTTTTGTATCATATGACAAAAAATAAAAAGACAAATGGGGAGGTTTATAAGATAAAATTCTCTTAACTTCCGCTTTAAAAGAATCGAGAGTCTGATAGGGGAGTCCCATAATAAAATCAGCTCCAAAATTTTTAAATTCTGCCGTGCGAATTGCCTCCAAGGCTTTAACAATAGTATCCGCATCATGGGGACGGGCAATTTTGAGAAGAGTTTTTTTATCAAAGCTTTGAATACCAAGCGAGAGGCGAGTAACCCCAAAATTATGGTAGTTATGAATTCGTTCAGCTTCAAGGCTCTCGGGGTTGCATTCGATGCTAATTTCGAGATTATCAATAAAACTAAAATTATCTTTCAAAGCATGAAGAATTGAACCGATAAAAGACGGATCAATCAAACTGGGCGTCCCTCCTCCAAAATAAATAGTTTCAACAACCTTATTCTTATATAAAGGAGCTTTTTGTTTTATTTCCTTAAGTAAAGAGTCAATATACAGCGGTATTTTCTTATTCTTATGAGCAAATGTAACAAAATTACAATAAAGGCATAGACTCTTACAAAAAGGAATATGGACATAGAGTGAAAGATCATTCGCCATAAAGAGTAAAATTTGGTATAATAATAAGGTTAAATATCGATATATATGGATAGATTAATTGTGGCCATAGTAGGCATACCATTAGGAGGCGTCATCATGGTGTACCGATATCAACTCAAACAGTTTACAGGAGAAATTGAATTTGCAGAAAAATACTTAGGTTCCGGAGGGACTTATAACCTAATAGTAATAATAGGTCTAGGCGTTTCAATCCTTTCTCTTATGTACGGACTCGGAACCTTACAGGAGTTTTTCAATGCAAGCTTCGGGAGATTCTTCACATCAGGATAACAAAAAAAATATATAAAATAATTTCTTGACTTCGTCAGATCGCATGTCTATAATCTGGTGGCATTTTTATGGGAATAAATGATCTTACACATTCGCATACCCTTTAGCTTCTAGCTTTTCAGCTCGCGGTTAAAGGGTGTGTGCAGAACACACTTTTTTTTTGCTCTTTAAAAATTAGGATTCAGAAAACTGTAATTTTAAAAAATATAATTATTAAAGGAACGATTTTATAAAGCGTGAGTTTATACTCACAGCTAGTTAAAAATCGAGTAGTAAGTTACTCAAGTGCAAAGAATGGATGCCCTGACACCAAATTTCGATGAAGGACGCATCAAGCTGCGATAAGCTTCGGCGAGCTGCTAAGTAAGCTTCGACCCGGAGATTTCCGAATGGGGAAACCCTATCCGAGTTATGTCGGATAACTCTGCGCAAGCAGAGAGAGCACCTGGAGAAGTGAAACATCTCAGTATCCAGGGAAAAGAAATCAACAGAGATTCCCAAAGTAGTGGCGAGCGAAATGGGAAAAGCCTAAACCTTTCATGCGCAATAGGTTACAGCCGTTGCATGACGGGTGTTACAAGAAACGCAACCTTATTCTGTAAGATGAGGCAATCAATTTTTCTATTAACCAAAGGAGCCTGGAACGGCCCACCACAGAGGGTGACAGTCCCGTCGGTGAAAGTAGATCAGTTAGTTGCGCGTTTTCTTAAGTAGGGTCGGGCACGAGAAACCCGGCTTGAATTCGGGAAGACCACTTTCCAAGGCTAAATAGGTTTGGTGATCGATAGCGAACAAGTACCATGAGGGAAAGGTGAAAAGTACCCCGGCGAGGGGGATGAAATAGAACCTGAAATTCTTTGCATACAACGAGTGGGAGCCCGCAAGGGTGACCGCGTACTTATTGGAGAACGGACCATCGAGTTAGCTGTACGGCGCTAGGTTAAGGGAGTTAAACCCGGAGCCTTAGTGAAAGCGAGCCTGAATAGGGCGTTAAGTGTCGTGCACTAGACCCGAAACTTGGTGAGCTACTTATGGGCAGGCTGAAGCTTCGTGAAAACGAAGTGGAGGGCCGAACACACCGATGTTGCAAGATCGGGTGATGACCTGTGAGTAGGGATGAAATTTCTATCGAACTAAGTGATAGCTGGTTCTCCTCGATATAGTTTTTGGACTAGCCTTCTGCGTTAAAACTTTCAGGGGTAGAGCTCTATTGAGACTAGGGGACGAAATAAGTCTACCAAATCTCGATAAACTTCGAATACTGGAAGGGTAGCAGGGGAGTCGGACAGTGACAGCTAAGTGCCATTGTCGTAAGGGGAACAGCCCAGACCGCCGTCTAAGGTCCCAAATAAAGTCTAAGTGGTAAAGGATGTGAAGTTACTTATACAGCCAGGAGGTTGGCTTAGAAGCAGCCATCCTTTAAAGAAAGCGTAACAGCTC
>CAYSYL010000116.1:0-2827 GCA_964435355.1 uncultured Candidatus Peribacteria bacterium
GAATAAAGCATGACGGTTTTCCATGCCCTTGAGTTAATGACTCCGCGTAACTCTTTTTCATGGTTCGACAAATTGCGTTGCAGGTCGGTTATTTCTTTTTCTTTTTGCGACAGAAGATCACTTTTTTTCTCATGTTCTTTTTCCAGTTCCGTTAATCTTTCTTTCCAGTTCCGGGCATTTTTTTCCACTTCCTCATTTCTTTGTTTTGCCAATTCCCACTCTTTTTCTTTTTTTTGGAGAATAGTTTTTGTTTCGGCTATCTCTTGCTCATTTTTGCTTATCACTTTTTGAAGAGCCTCTACTTTTTGTTCCTCTTTTTCTATCATTTGTCGCAGTTCCAGGAGCGCCGCTTTATAAATTTCCATCCCTTTACGGGCTTTTTCTCTTAACTGGTCGGCTTCTTTTTTCTGCTCTTCTTTTTGATTTTTCATTTCATGTAGCAATTTTTCCTTTTCCTTCGCTATACACCTCAAATCGTTAAATGCCTTTTGAAGTACCTGCATGAAAATTCCCGTATTCCATTGAAATTTCTCTTCCAATTCCTGTCGGATTTCGACCTCCGGAAGAGGGGTTTCTTTTGAAAGAACATAGATAGTTCTATAGGACGGCGCCCGAAGTATGCCTAAGTATTCTACATTATTGTTTAAAAACTCATGGAATTTTTCTATATTTTCCATTTTTTCACCATGGGAAGCAGTAATGTACAGTTGATGAATGTACCAATTCATCAAATTTCCCTCTCCCAGCTTCCATGTTTTTAGCTTGAGGTTTTCGAAAATCTTATCCATATCTTCCTCCCGAGGAAGCCCGTTTTTTTCATGTTCGATTAAAAACGGGTGGGGATGACCGGCATGTTTATGAAAGGCTTCCCGAATGTACTCTTCGGCTTTCTCGACATGCGGACTTTTAAGCGGGCCGGCTATAATCAGATAGTTCTTACTTACCCGCACCATTTCCCGAATTATTTGAGTTCGCTCTTCATCAGGAACATGTTCCAAAAGGTCAGAAGCAATGACAATATCAAAGTTTCTGTCCGACATGGGCATTTTATTCGCATTTGCCTGAATATAAACCGCTTCTTCATGTGGGGGTTTCGGTTTTACATCGAGCATGCGAAAATCTACTTCGGGAGGAAAGAACTCTTTTAGTTTTCCGTTGTATCCTCCTACATCCAAAATCTTCATGTTTTTTTTTGCGACCAATTTTTGAGCCATATACGCAATAACCTTATTGCGCGAGTAGAGGTCGGGAGGATACGCTATTTTGGAAGCTACGCTCATGGAGGTTTCAAATATTTTTGCGCCCTTAAAAAGCTGTGGCGTCATTTCTTCAGGACATTACGTTTATCATGAAAAACGCCAAGAGTAAACGCTTTTTTATGCTATTGCGTGATATTTTTCAATAATTTCCGATGGCACTCCCTGTGCAATAATTTTCCCTTTGTCAACCAACGCCGCTCTTGTACAAAATTCAAGGATGAGGGAAGGGTTATGACTTACTAAAACTATTGTTTTCCCCTGCTGTTTCCATTCTCTGAAGACCTGAAGGCATTTTTTTTGAAAAGATTCGTCACCGACGGCCAATATTTCATCACATAAATATGTATCAGCTTTCGCTTCTTTCGCTATGGCAAAAGCAAGACGGGCTTTCATGCCGGAAGAAAAGTTTTTTACTTTCATATCCAAAAATTGCTCTATTTCAGCAAAATGAACAATATGATGGAATCTTTCCTTTATTTCGGCTTTATTGAAGCCTAAAAGCACTGCATTAACGTATATATTCTCGCGGGCGGTGAGTTCGGGCTGGAAACCAATCCCCAGCTCTAAAAAAGGGGCTACCGTTCCATTTACCGTGACGGTCCCTTCATCCGGCGCGTAAATGTTGGCCATGATTTTAAGAAGAGTGCTTTTCCCGCTTCCATTTTTTCCCACCAGACCGATGAACTCTCCTTTCGGTATCGTCAGATGAATGTTTGAGAGGGCATAAAAAGTTTCATATTTTTTTTTATGCAAGAATTGCAGGACACTTTCTTTGAGCGTATCGACTCTTTCATGAGGCAATTGAAAGGTTTTACTCACTCCTTCGATAACGAAAGCCGTGGAAACTTGCTTAGTGGTTTTATTATCCGTATTTACGTTCATATCGGTCGATTAGATTTTTTCGGGCATTCTCATTTCTGCTTTTTTAAACACATAATATCCTCCGAAGAAAATTATGAGGGTCATGAAGAGTAAAATGAGGTTTAAAAAAAGGCTGCTTATATGATTTTTTAAGAAAATGTCGCGAGAATACTCTATTATTCTGGCTAAAGGATTTAAAAAAATGAAACGATGGTATTGAGCAGGCACAATACTTACCGGATAAATGATGGGAGTGAGCCAGAATCCTATTTGAAGGAGCACTTCCCATATGTGTTGCAGATCCCGAAATTTTACATAGGCTGTGGCGAGTAAAAAGGCGATTCCTGTTGAAATAAGATAGAGTTCACAGACGTACAATAGAAAAAACAACCATTGAAGAGTGGGGAGTTCTCCTGAAAAAATTAAAAAAATAAAAAAAATCATGAAATTTAACCCTAATGTTATGAGACTTGAAAGAGTGGATGCCACAATGACGATGACACGGGGGAAGTATATTTTTGTTATCAATTCACGTTTTGTGAGAAGGGCATTCATTCCAATAAGGGTTGATTCACTAAAAAAATTCCATATTAAAATTCCCAGAAGTAAGTAGATGGGATATTTTTCTACCGGTGATTCCATGAAAAGTGAAAATACCAGATATATGACGCCGAAGAGTAATAATGGCTTCATAAGCGTCCATCCAT
>CAYSYL010000117.1:0-2824 GCA_964435355.1 uncultured Candidatus Peribacteria bacterium
ATGCCTGCTGGGAGCTTCAGTGATTATCTTTGACCAACACGGGGCTAATGAACGTATCCGTTATACCGAAATTGTGGAGCAGTTTGAGTCCCGGAAAAAAGCGACTCAAGTACTGTTAATACCTTTGTCGCTTGAATTTTCCCATGGGGAAGTTGCTTTATTGCAGGAAAATAAAAGTATTTTCACGGAGGCTGGTTTTGAAATAGAATCTTTCGGAGGGAACACTTTTACGGTGTATGCTGTTCCTTCTTTTATGAGCAAGGAGGATCCCACGAAGGTGATTATGGGGATGCTCGATGATTTGAAGAACCAAGCTTCAAAAGGCGATTTCCAACAGCGGAAAGAACGGGCTTTGACCTACATGGCTTGCCGTTCGGCTGTGAAGTTTGGCGATCCACTGAGTCGTGAAGAGCAAATAGCCCTTCTTAAACATTTGCCGAAGCTTTCACAACCTTATACCTGTCCGCATGGCCGTCCTACCATGATTTCCATAAGTTTTGAGGAATTGGAACGAAGGTTTGGAAGAAGGTAGTGGGTGATTTATCCTTACGGCATCAGTATTTATACTTCTGGTTTAAGGATTTATCCTTTGGCCTCAAGGCTTTGTCATTCGAGCGTGGGGTTTTATCATTCGAGTCTCTGAATCCGCCTTTCGTCTTTAAGTATTTATCGTTGTGGCGTTAGGGTTTATACTTCTACCTTGAGAATTTATACTTTAAGCTTAAGAATTCATACTTTTGCCTTCAGAGTTTTTACATCTGCCTTAAGAGGCACCTTTCGCAACCTTCGTGGATGTGGGTTTGTCCCAATGATGTTGAGGATGGCTGCCGACAATAATTTTTAGCGACCCAGGAGGTTGGAGAGGTAGAGGTCGCTTTTCAGGGTTCCTTTGTATTGGATGTATCCTCCTTTTACCGCATGAAATTCGGCGGGGTATTCTTTATAGCTTTTTATTGTCGAACTGGTGAAGACCCGTTTAATGAATTCTGAAGGAGTGATGGATGGTTGCGGCTGGATGAAGAATTGGTAACTGGTGTAAGGGTTGAAGTTCAGTTTTTGAGGAAGTTCGTAGCTTATGGCTATTTGATTTTCTTTTCCGGGAGCTACCGTCATTTCAAATAAGAAATAGGTTACATTGAGTTCTTTATCTTCCCGTATTTTTATTTCTTTTTGGTTTATTCCGGTTACTCCTAACAGCTGGCTTCCTTTTGGAACGTATATTTTAACGTTTACTTTATTTGTTCCTCGTCCAAGGATATCTTTTACGGGTTCTGATATATCGCTGAAACCGAACTCTTTCAACACCTTTTGCCATCTTTCCAGTTCTTTTTCGCTCCAAGTGTGTTGGCGAGTAAGGACGACTTCGTCGGTAAGAACTCCTTCAGCATTGACAAAGGTGTTGTGGACTATTTTTTGTTGGATGTAGAGGTCACTCTTGTTTCCGCCAATTGAAGTCGTCGTGACATTCAGGTAATCCTGGGATGGATCCGGCTGCCTTATTCTTCCACTCACTTTCAGCTGGTCAAAAAGTTTTTGGACTTCCTCCTGGCGGGAGTACAAGAGAATTTTTTTCTTATCTATGGCGGATAGAAGGGTTTCAAAAGTTTTTTTCCAGAATCCTGTAATGTTTTTGCTGTTGTAGGGTTCCGAAAAAAGTTTTTCCTGCATGGCGGTCATGAGTTCTTTCAATATTTCTTTCGGCTTATCGGCTCCGGTAAGTTTCGATTCTATGATGTACGAGAGCACCAGCTGATAATTATCTTTTGTCAAGGGAGCGCTCAGGCTTGGTATTTTTATGGGGCCGGTTACTTTGAGCAACTCTTTTACCATACTTTGATTGAGGGCGATGACGGTGTCGACGCTTGGACCTTTTTCTTTTTGCAGGAACCAGGCGGCTTTTTCAGCGGAAAGCGTAAAATCCGGCGAATAGTTGGAGTCTCTCAAGCGCCAATCTTTCGTGATTCCAGCGATATCTTCCGGTGCCGGGATTTGTTCTTTGAGCTGCCCGTCGCTTTCGTACACATCATGGAATTCGAATTTTGTGATATATCCGTCGTTGAGATCGACTAACAGGTAACTTCCGATGAATCCACCCGTTGGGCGGGCTTCCGTGTCATTTTGAATAAGGATGAGATATCTATGTGGATAGCGATCTCCCAACAGGTTTAAAATGGCTGGGATACTCTCTTTGGCTTGCATCAATATATTTTCCAGTGATTCAACTTTGGATTGGAGGAGGCCAAGTTTTTGCTTATAATTTTCCGGTAAAACATCGACGGAAATATGCCTTAAATTTTCCCGAGCTTTTTGTATGCTGATGCTCGCCTTATCCAGGAATTCCAGATCCTGTCTTAGTTTTTCCGTCAGCGATTCCGGGGGTATCGCTTCTCCTCCTTCTGAGGCCTTTTTCATTGCCGATATTTTTTTATTTTCTTCTATGAATTTTTCCGGCAAGGATTTCATATTTTGTACTCCCTGAGAGAAATCTTTTCCCGCGGAGGCTATGTTGTGGGCCGCTTCGAGCAAATTCTGAAGGGTTTCGACCGTTTTTTCTTTGGTGTAAAAGGCCTGTTCATTCGATTGTAAAAAGGAGACTACTTCCAGTGCCTCCTGAAAGTTTTCCTCGGCTTTATTGAAACTTGTCTCAGCCTTTTTGAAATCCGCGTTTTGCGCCTGTCCAGCCGCGTCCAACAGCTCTTCGTATCCGCTAGCTGCCGCCACTTTCACTTGATCTTTCATACTCATTCCTCTTTGCGAGATGTTGACGATATTCAATACAAAGAGGATTAAAAGTCCCACTGATGCCATTCTGATCACTTCACTC
>CAYSYL010000118.1:0-2806 GCA_964435355.1 uncultured Candidatus Peribacteria bacterium
CATACACCAATTTATTACATATCCTGCAAGACCGATCATCCCTATTTTAAAAAATTTGATTTCGACAAAATGGATAAAATTTTAGCCAATCAGGAAATCAAAAATCTTATTATTGCCCTTGGAATAGGAATTGGAGAAGTGATGGATATCAGCAAAATACGATACCATCGAGTCATCATCATGACAGATGCCGACGTGGATGGGGCTCATATCCGAACGCTTCTTTTGACGATGTTCTACCGCTATTTACGCCCAGTTATCGATAACGGGTATCTGTATGTTGCACAACCACCGCTCTATAAGCTCGCACAAGGGAAAAAATCTGAATATGCCTACAGTGACGAACAAAAAGAGACTTTGCTGAAAAATTTCACAGATCCAAGTAAAGTGGGAATTCAACGATATAAAGGTCTTGGAGAAATGAATCCACAACAGTTATGGGAAACCACGATGGATCCTGAAATTCGCCGGATGTACCGGATTCAAATCCAGGATGCCGAAGAGGCCGATCGAACTTTTGAAACACTCATGGGTCCAGATGTGGCTCCCCGCAAAAAGTTCATCCAGTCGCACGCGAAGAAGGTAAAAAATCTCGATATCTAAAAATTAATTGAAAGAGTTTTCAGAAACCGAGTTCATTTCCCATATTTTAAGCAGAAGCTGAACTTTTTTAATGTATATCAGACTCATTCCCAATATACACTCCGGTCGAATGAACGAACAAAATCGGCTTTGATGAATCATAATGTACATTTTCATCCGTATCCTTCCGATAAACATCAAACAGCGATCGATATTCTAAAGGAAGCTCAGTCAGCGGCTGAATTTGTGACACGGGAACTGTAAGTGAAGGAATAGTTTTATTATTACGGGTAATATCAAAAACTTTTTCTTCATCATCTCCCCCATCTCTTTGAATATAATTATAAATAGTGTGAGGTACATCGCCCGGAGAGTTTTTAGTACCCAATCTATCATGTCCTGTAGCGGCAGCAAGCGCTTCATCTATTTTTTCTTCAATTTTCTTGTATTCAATCTCAACAAGTTCACCATTTTCAACAATAAGAGCATGATCCTGATGTGCTGTTGCACGCTGTTCATAGTCCCAATTAGGAACATATCGAATCTGTTTTTTTGTTTTCTTCAATGCAAGATGAAAGGTATGGTCTGGGTTCAACTGATTAATGAATTCAAAATCACGCTTCCGTGAACCCATTTTATTCATATTCTTAAGCCAATACCTTCCACCAATTCGCCGTAAATCATCTTCAGCATGAGGTGTTTCAAGGGTAAGAGTGTTGGAGACTTTCGTTACTACGACATAATAGGCTAACTCATACCCCAATTTATTCTTTAATTCTAAAATAGTTGGTTCAAAAGATATGGTAAGTTCTGAATCGTGAGTCCCATCCCCTAATAATTGTTCTTTAAATTGATCAAAAGTTTGAATCGACCCTTTTTCATCCGTCAAAACTGGAACCCCTGTTTTAGAGCCTTGAACATACTCTTCAATGAGAGTTTTCGTCCTTTCATCAATAACAATTTCTCCGGCCTGAGCACTCCCCTGTAATCGGGCAGCTTTGTTGACAACATCCCCGAGAGCCGTATAACTGGCACTGTGAGCTCTCTCTCCTTTTTCTGTCAAGAGCCCGACCTCTGCCGATCCCGTCGCGATTCCCTGCGACACATTTACACGATGAGACATCGAAAAACGCCGGCAAAAAGATATAATTTTAATAGCATTTTGTTGAGTTTCATCGAGATGTGAAATTCGTCGAGTAGTCCGCGAGCTGACAGGATCTTGCCCCAATTCTTTCAAGGCTTGTATCAGGGATAAAATCATGTGATTGAAAGCTTCCTGAATTTGATTTCTCGCATTATGGAGAGCTAATGTTGTTTTAAAACTATTTAAAGCATAGAGGATAGTATCTGTCTTAGCATCCGATCCATACCCGTTCTTGCCATCTTTAAGAAAAGGAGGTCCTGCATGGGAAACCACACAATCACCTACCACTTTATCATGACATAAACCATAGCTACCTGCGATCTTTTTATATACACCTACAAAATCACTTACCAATGGCATTATAAAACTCCGTTTCAAGCCAGCCTTTTGACAGGCAATATGAACCGCCTCGGTAATGCGTGTATAACCGGCAACATCACAGAAAGTACTAGCAATGTCACCCACATAATCTGTATCAAGCTTATTCAGCTGTAAATAGAAAGCCACATTCGGCGGATATCCATGGCGAATAAGATCATACAATTCTCGACGCCACGCAAGAACATCCGAGCCAAAAGCATTGCTTGCAATACCGGCCCTGGCGTCGTCATTGGTGGTAATCTGCTCTCGTCTTTTATAAACCTTTAAAATTCCACAGGAAACAGCTGGAGTTTCATCAGTTATGACGTCCCCTATTGGAGCTTTGATATCTTTTTCTACGAGTGATAAAGTCGCCACATCAGAATCCGGAACTCGATCTACTATATTTCCATTTTTATCTAAAGTAACCTCGAAAGAGTACGGCAGCGGATCATCAGTAAGATGCAAATTCAAAGTGGCATATTCACCTTTTTGAACCTGCAGTAAATGGTACAGTTGTTCTCGCAAAACATTTTCAAAGGCTGGATTTCTAGTTTCACTTCTATCCAATCGACGGGCATAAAAACGAAAATCTTGTCCAATTTCCTCTTTTTGCACCGTTGATAAGAGAAGGTCAGCGATCTGCTTTTCAACACGGAGTAGAGGAATAAAATCATTTCGATCAAGCGGCTAATGTAACACTGATTCTCCCGACATAGC
>CAYSYL010000119.1:0-730 GCA_964435355.1 uncultured Candidatus Peribacteria bacterium
GGGTTCATCTGCATATTCAAACCGACGCTAAAGTATAAGGATGGTACAACAAAGGGAAATTGTGATGCCGAACTCGTTCTGCAGGCGATGATTGAATATGAAAAGTATGACCGGGCGGTTATCGTGACAGGAGACGGAGACTTCCACTGTCTCGTGAAGCACCTGCTTGAAAAGGAAAAGTTGCAGGCACTGCTTATTCCGAATCGTTTGAAATATTCAGCGCTTCTCAAGATGCGGATATTCCGTCCTCACCTTCGCTTTATGAATGATTTACAGGGACTTCTGGGCTATAAAGGGGCTAAATAAAGAAAAGGCCCCCGGAGGACGGGACCTCGAGGGGTGATCTCTTCTGTTGGTGATTAATACCAATATAGCCGGTAAAATTAGTTTTGTCAAGGCGCGCTATCTGCGCGCGAGGGGGTTGGGGAGAGCAACTGGGGCGGCTTTTGCTTTTGTCCAAAAAGGTTCGCCACGCAGTCCAGAAGGCTTTTCTGATGGCTGTTTTAGGATTTTTGCTTTATGTTTCTTGTTTCATGCTTCCTGGTATCGTGGCTTGAAAATGGGGTAAAATGAGAGTAGTGTGAGAAAGTGAGTTGATCACTTTTATGGAAGAGAAAAGAGTTTTAAAAGAACAGAGCCTATTGTTTGTTCACGAAAAAGTTCTGAACTATTTCGATGCCCAACAGAAAGCGGTGGATCATATTATTACCAAGGTGCAGCTGGTTATAGT
>CAYSYL010000119.1:740-2736 GCA_964435355.1 uncultured Candidatus Peribacteria bacterium
GTAAAAGAAGAGTAGGGTTAAGTAAAATGTAGAATATTGTGGAAGAAATTCAAAAAATTACAGATATTCCAGAAAATGACCGGCCTCGAGAGAAGCTTGAACTTGCGGGCTCTTCTTCCTTGTCTGAAAGGGAGCTTCTTGCGGTGCTGTTGGGATCGGGGCCTCAGGGCGGTGGTGTAATGGCTACTGCACAGCGGTTACTTGGCAAATATAAAAACATACGAAATCTAGCTCGTGCTTCCGTTGAAGACCTTAAGAAGATAAGAGGGATTGGACCGGTTAAAGCTATCCAACTAAAGGCCACTCTTGAATTCGCGCGAAGGGCATATGATCCGGAATACTCAATACCGCAGCCGTTTTTGAAATGGGTGGGGGGCAAGTCTCAATTGTTAGAACAGTACTCTGAGTTATTCCCAATTAACTTCAATACTTACCACGAACCATTTTTAGGCGGTGGAGCAGTTTATTTTCACTTAAAGCCAAAAAAAGCGATACTATCAGATTTAAATGAAAATTTAATTCAGGCGTACGTGTCTGTTAAGCTGCAACCAAAAAAACTAATGTCAGCCTTAGGGGAGCTTCAGCTGAAACATAGTGAGAGTTTTTTCTATGAGGTTAGAAAAAGATATAATGGAAATGAATTTAATGAAATTGATAAGTCTGCAGCATTTATTTATTTAAATAAGACTGGCTACAATGGACTTTATAGAGAGAATGCAAAAGGCGAATTAAACGTTCCATTTGGTAGGCAGAAGAGTATTTCAATTTACGACGAATCAAATATTCTTTCTGCTAGCAAACTTCTAAAGGGAGCGAAATTGCTTCAGTCTTCGTTTGTTACAGTTCTTGATCGTGTTAAAAAAGGTGATTTTGTGTACTTTGACCCGCCATACTTACCGATCAGTAAGACATCAAATTTCACAGGCTATACAAAAGAAAATTTTTTGATAAAGGAACAAGAAGAGCTCGCTGCTGTGTTTAGGGAGTTGGATAAGAAAGGTTGCTATGTTATGTTAAGCAATTCTGCCTCACCCGTCATTAAAAATATGTACAAAGGATTTAGGATAGTGACGGTGACTGCCAATAGGAATATTAATTCTCTTAGCAGTAAGAGAACCCCAATTGACGAAATAGTAATTTTAAATTACTAGAATGAAGTCCGCTGTAGTAGCTCCAATCCCTCAGGCGAATGATCTGGCAAAAGTCTTGAAGATTCCCTTTTTGGTTAGTAAGGGGAAAAATAAAGCAGTCTCAATTATACGTGATTTGAAGTTGGGAAGTACTCGTCAGGGGCAATACTATTTTAAAGCGGCAGAGCTATTAAATTTAGTTCAGGGCAAATCTGAATATTCTCTGACTAAAGGCGGGGAAGAATTTATTATGAGTACCTCAAGTAGGCAAAAGAACCTAGTCTTTGAAAGCATAAAATCTTTGACAATTGTGAGCAGTATTGAGTCGTTTGCTAGAAATACGCCAGATCGTTCTATAGAGAGCGAGGATATTATTAATTTGATTGTAAAGCTTGGCTATGCTACTAGTACTGCTAAGCGTCGAGCTGATACAATTTTGAATTGGTTTAATTGGATCCAATTCCATTTTCCTCAATACTGTATCTGTAATTTAAACACCATTAAATTCCTTTAAGAATATGGGTCTGATTCAGGCAAACAATGAAGATCTGCTAAAGGTACTTAAAGAGCGAGGTACTGTTTATGTTGTTCCAAAATACCAGCGCAGCTATGCCTGGGATGAAGAAAATTTTAGAGACCTTTGGGAGGACTTATGCCTCAATGTGCTTGATCGAGGCGAGGAGATGTTTATGGGTAGCGTGATTATATCTCCGACAGATAGAAGCACCATTGAGCATGTTCAAGAGGATGGATACTTTTATAAAGATGTAATTGATGGACAGCAAAGACTGGCGACGACTTTAATTTTACTGCGTGCCCTATACGATTCTGTTACGGATGATCGAGAAGACTGGGCGAGAGAAAAT
>CAYSYL010000120.1:0-2718 GCA_964435355.1 uncultured Candidatus Peribacteria bacterium
ATGATTCGAACAGGAGAATACAGACATTGCCTTTGATTTTTTTCTAATCCATATTTTTGAATAGATTTCTCATAATCAGCAAGCTTTTCAGGGTCCAAGATTTCGATCGCTTTTCTGCCATAAACCTCTAATAACTGAGGAATGCAAAGCCCTTGTTCAAGGATGTAGGTCATCCCCTTTTCCAAAGGTGAATGACAAGTGAGTGGAGGAGGAAGCGGCATTCCAGGAAGTGATAATGCAAATCCTAAAAGATAGTTATCCACCGCATGACTTAATTCATGATCGACGACACCGGTTAATTTTAGAAGATTCCCAGCAGTTTTCTTGTCGGAAGAAATATAGACTGAAATACTTAAATGAGCTGGATTGAATTCATAAACAGGAAGAGTTAATCCATCTATGAAGCTCCATCTTAAATCAGTTGATCCCTTCAAAAACGGAACGATCTTTTTTTCGGGTGTAAAAGATAATTTAGTTTCTATTGCTCTAGACGAAAAAACAAAAAGAGCTTTTACTAGCCACGGTTCATGCCGACGAATTCCTTCGCCCATAGCGAGCATCTCTTCAACCGTTGGATTTCCATCAATTTTAATTTCTACGCCGTGCACTTTAATCACATGGTTTTGTTCATCAACAATAGTAACTAATTGCTCTCCAAGCTCTCGAAGTCCTTTAATGCTATCAAATTGATTTTTTAAAGTAAGATTGGCTCGAATCAATTTTTGAAGATGATAATAGGAACGGCTAGCATCGTAACCTTCTTGATAGGTGATTTTTCCATCTTCTGCTTCTTGGCTAAGATAACTTCTGCCTACAGTATAACTCTCTCCTAAATGCCACCAGTTTCCAAAAGGCCTTGATTCTAAAGTTTTTACAAGCTCTGGATTGACCTCTATGGGATGAAATGCGCTTTTATGAACGGCCATAATTTTTCCTTCAATTTAGGAATTTCCTTACATAGGCTATCATCGGCTCTTCTTTTAAGAAGTTTCTAGTTTTTTACGTGCATTTTATAATATTTATTTTTTTAAGGACTCAGGTGTCCAAAGTAAGCTTGTCATTGCTGATGGCTTTTTAGCGGGAATCTGATCCAATTATTGAGTAAGGGATCCCCGACAAAAACATTCGGGGATGACAATAATCTACGGAGATGAGTAGTTACTTATTTTGAAAGTAAAGTTCGCAGCTCTATAAGGAGCTAACAATTCCAATTACTTATAAAACTGCTAATGCGCCGCATCAAAAAAACAGAACAGGATCAAGGAGTTAAACCTTGACTCTCTTTGTCCAACCTTGATACTCTTTTAAGATATTTAGTTAAACTTATTGATAATTGAAAAAACAATTAATCCCATACCCACCGGGGTTTCTTTATAGGGCATTTTATTTTGTCCCATAGGAGGTATGTCATGAAGGTTAAAGTTCTTACGTTTTTGTTCGTTTTTGGCTGTTTTTCAGTTCTAGTCGGGAAAAGTTCTTACGCGCATGTCAAAGAGTGTGACCAAGAGATCTGCAGTTTCCACTCCTCTTCGTCTTCCCAGTTTTTCCTCGATGATGTCAACGAATTACCCGAAATTGATGATTTAGCTGCGATTCCAACCGATGGAAGATTCTGGCCGGTTGAAGGGATTTTAACCGGGCATTTCGGAAAATGGCGTGGTGGAAGACATCATGGTCATGTTCATGTGGGAGTTGATATTGCCGCTCCACGAGGAACACTAATTGCCTCTCCGCTTGAAGGAACGGTCAGTTTCGTAGGACGCAAAGGGGGATATGGTCTGACGATTATCATTGACCATGGAAATGGTGTTTCCACTCTCTACGGTCATAATTCTGCAGTCATGGTAGAAGAAGGGGATTCGATTCGTAAAGGTCAAAAAATTTCCAAAGTTGGTTCTTCTGGCCATAGCACTGGGCCACATTTGCATTATGAGGTGAGATTAGAAGGACAACCGGTAAACCCACTCGCTTGGACGAATAAGCTTCAGACGGTAAAATTGTAAAATTAATTGTTTGATCTGAATGGCCCATCGATTTGATTGAATCGATGGGCTTTTTTTTTGCGAAAAGTATTCTTTGCTCCTAAGTTATCGCAGTTAATTGGGCAGGTAATTGCTTTTTATTTGTAGAGGTGCAGAAGGAAATTTTGAAGAGACATTCAGCAAATTTATAATTTCTAGCCTTGTCGCTCTAGGATCTGAAATAAGTAAAGTTTTTCATCAATGACAATTTTTTCGGAAGAGGTCGGAAAATATTTATCAATAAATTGGGTGAGAAGTTCGCTAATTTCGGTGGTTTGTCTTTGAACCCAAATGTCGAATTTTTCGAGTAAGTTGTAAGGTTCGTTTCTGGTTATATTATTAGTGGCAGCAGACATGGCAATACTCTATTTTTAAAATTAAATCTTTAGGCGAGCGATTGATAGGTCAGAACTTTTGCTTGCGCATGTATGATTATTTGGTGAGTTCTCTTAGCTAACAACTTCTAATTCTGGAGCCGTAGACTCTTCTTCTTCTCCAGGTCTTGTCCAGTCGGCATTTTCTGCATCATCTGGAAGGCTTTTGAGATGTTTTTCGTAATCTTTTCTGACGTTATTATCGTGAAGATTTCTTGAGATGACTCGACTGTCAAAGCTTTTTTTTCCGATTTTTGGCATATGTTTCCTTTGAACTGTTTTGCCCCCTCTCCCGGCCTTCGGCCACACTCTCCCTCCAGGGG
>CAYSYL010000121.1:0-2677 GCA_964435355.1 uncultured Candidatus Peribacteria bacterium
CAACACTACGCCACGTAGCGGTTACGGTACTCCCAAACTCCGTCTCTCCCTTCAATATCGGACGGCTGTTTTCAATAACGATCCGTACATTTTTTAAAATGGCATCTTGGGATACCGGCTTGTTGGCCAAATCTTTCGGCACAGGCGGGGCGACATTCAAACGGGAATCAATAACAACATGAACCGGCGTGGATTCCATAATACTTTTTTCAGCTGGATCCAAAACTTTAGCGACTAATTGATACTTCCCGTTCCGTAAAGGTCGTTGAACCTCAAAAATGAACATATGATTTTCATCAACATTCGTATCTCCCAATATCTTTTCATGACCAAAGTCGTTGCGTAAAACAAGACGAACGGTAACTCGTAAAGGTGCTACTCCTTTAATAACGGGCGTACTATCCGAAACCAGCTGATTTTCTTTAAAATTTGTAATAGCCGGAGGTATCGTATCTAAATTTCCCGGATCTTTGGGATCAAGAGGGTTGCTCTTGTACTGCAAAATTTCCTCGGCATCGGTTAACCCATCTTTATCACTATCCTTAACAAGAGGATCCGTTGCCAATTGATACTCCAAAATATCACTCAAACCATCCTGATCGGTATCCTGAATACCATTTTTTACCTCCAAATGATACGTTGATTCCCAGGAATCGCCGACATTGTTGCCATTATTATCGACAGGAAAAGAACGTATATTCAAAGGATTCGTATTCGACTTCAATTCACGATAATCGGTGAATCCATCACCATCCGTATCCGGTGCCAATGGATTGGTTTGATAAAGCCGAATTTCTTCATAATCGGATAAAAAGTCGTCATCGGTATCAACCGTAAAAGGACTCGTCTTATAATCCAAAACCTCCTCTTTATCCGTCAGTTGATCGTTATCGGTATCTTTTTTTTCAGGATCGGTAGTATAAACATCGTTTTCAATATATGTTTTCAAAGAATCCTCATCAGGATCACTCGTAAAACGTTCGGCAAAATGAGACTCATCCAAATATTTCTTAAGATTATTGACCATCTCCTGCAGTTCTTTTTCCGTTACATAGTCGTCGGGACGAAAAGCAGTGCCATTCTCACAGTCGATCATCTTTATTTCACACGCTTTATTAACATATCGTGGATACCACCACATGGCATCCCGCTCGGGAACTATGTCAGTAAAAGCGGTAGTTTGACTTTTAACGGCAGAAGTTCCGCCAAGCAAAGTTTCCAGCTCGTCATAATACATCCATTTCATGAGTCCGACGCTTCCAAGCGTCACTTTTAAGGCCTCAATTCGGCTTATCACCTGATAAGGTTTAAAAGGACTCGTTGGCTCCTCATAATACCCGTTAATAAGCGAAAGGAGTGTCCCCATATTGATCAAACGGGCGTAAGGATCTTCCGGAGGAACATCCGGATAAAGCTGAAGGGTATCAAAAGAAGCTTTCGCCGACGGTGCGAAAGTTTTTAAAACTTTCGGAATAAAAGCTTGCTCCATCTTCACATCTTTCTGAGACGAACCCAAAGAAACCTCTTTATACTGGGTAACACTTAAAAATATGGAGAGGCACTCTTCAAGATTTCGATAACATCGATCCAGCAACTCCTTATGATTTTGCTCAACCTCCAGATTATCGAAAATATATTTCATCAATTCTCCGCGTCCAACCGTTAATTCCGGAGGCAAAAAGCGGGGGGCCAACTCCTTACCGACAAGAAACTCCTGAACAACCTCTTCAGAAGAAAGCGAAGTCGTATCTGATAAAAAAGCGGGCCTAATAGGCGTTACATTCTCACGATTGGAAAAAAACTCCTCAGAAGTACCCGGGGGAAGCTCTCCTTCGATGCTGGGAGAAAATTTTTCCTCTCCCGGAGCCGGAGGGCCGGAAGGAACTTCAAAAGGGTATAAAGGTGAAAGATCGTTAGAAGTTTCCTCCTTGCCAGGTTGAGGCGTATTTTCAGGATTTTGAGGAGGAGATAAAGGCCTATCTTCATTCGAAGTCAGCCGAGAAAATCCACCGGAATTAGCAACGATAAGCGGAGAGGAAATTTCAGCAAAGCCGGTCATTCCTCCATAAGTAGCGGTAATAACCGCCGTCCCATCCGAGACAGCCGTCGCAAACCCATCACCATCAACAGTAACAAGAGAAAAATTACTCGAACTCCAACTCGTAAGAGGATCATGCGTAATATCCACTGTAACATCAGCCATTGGATCTTCCCGATCAAAAATGGCCTGTGCTAAAAGTTGTTGAGTACCACCGTTTGCTACATTAGCAGATGAAGGGGAAACAATAACACGACTCGGTGTTTCCAAAAGTGATACGGTCATTTCTCCCGCCCGAGCGAGAGGAAAAGAATAAGAGAAAATATGCGAGAAAATCTGTAAGAAAAATAGCAGAACAGCTCCCCTTTTTCTTGAATATAACATAGAAACAGACATATAAAATTCTTACAATTATACAATAGTTCAGGGGTTGAGTAAATAAATAGATATTGATTCTTCAAAGGAGTTTTATTACTCTCTGCCACGGGTGGGGTTAAGGGTGTCTATTATATACCCATTTTTACCCCCCCCTCTTTTATGCCCTTACAACGGAAAGGTTTTTTTCATAATAAGCCGCCTTCTAAAAAGGCTCGACGGCCTTTCATTGACCAAAAAAGCAGATTGAGGTATAATCTTCTG
>CAYSYL010000122.1:0-2590 GCA_964435355.1 uncultured Candidatus Peribacteria bacterium
CCTTTATAGAAGTTGACCCCGGGTCTTCTTCGTTGAACAAAATAGGTACATTATCATTATCTTCAAACGATAGTCCAAGCTGAAAGACCGCGATCTGGTCTCCAGTCAGGTTATTTGCCGAAATATTTTTTAATAACATCCCATGACTTGATTCAGTTGGCTCAAATGAGTAAATATGTGCACTATCTATGCACTCTATATTTCTAAGAAAATTTCCCACCATCACTGTATAAGCACCAAAATCCGCACCAACATCAACAAAAGTTATATGTTTCCCCCGCTCCCCCTCTCTCTTGAGAAGATATCGCAAGTAAGCAACATCTGGGCGTTCAAAAGCCGGAGAAGCCGATATGATATCCATCGTGTTCGGCCGTATATGAAACTTCCCAAAACGGGTTTCATAATAATTTAAACCATATACTTTCCATGAGAAATCAGTATAGTAATGAAATATTTTCCCTAAAGAATACGCTAACTCGCACAAAAAAGCTCTTACTGGAATATTATACACTTCAAACCACAAGAGAAATATCTTGGAAAAAAAATAGTTAAAATAGAAAAATATTTTATCTCTTAGTTTAAAATCAATTTCTTGTTCAGACTTCATAGCAAATATAACTCAATCAAAGTTTCATTATTTAGTTTTTTTCTTTAGCACAACATGAAAACGCGTAGCAAATCTCTTATCTGGCGCCGTATCAATAACGTATCCTATCAAATTCATGCACAGAAAAATAAATGGGGCCAAAAAAAGAAATAGGATCCGAAAAAAAATATTCGATTCAAGTATAGTCCGTATTACGTACTGATTTGTAAGCGAGGCAAGCGTAGTTCCATAGCCAGTATTGTGATATATCTCTACCACTTCCAAATGACATCGTTGTGAAAGATTATAAAAAAAACCATTCGTATAGCGAAAAAAATCTAGCCGATGATTTTCCGCCTCTCCACCATGCATCCGGTAAAGAAACGGCATTACAACAATAGCCATGCCTCCAGGTTTTAATACGCGATTTGCCTCACGGAAATACTGGTACGGATCATCAATATGTTCCAATACTTCAAAACTAATATGGTAATCAAAATGATTATCTGGAAATGGGAGTGCTGTGGCGCTACATACCGTATCAAGCTGCTCACGTTTTTTATGTCCAAAAAAAATATTCTCAACAATGCTCCATTTTGAAATTCGGTTATCAATTTTCTCAAATTCACCATCCCAAGATGAATAGTCGGTAGAGATGTAATCCGTAATGCTTGAGTATCGTGCCATAAGCTCCTTCTTTCGTGCACCATCACCAGCACCCACTTCCAAAACCGCCCCTTTAATACCCTTGAGCACTCGCTTTGTCCCTATGTTTGCTTTTTGAAACTCAAGCCAGTGAGGATAGACTGGACAACGCATGATTAATTCAGTGAGCCACTTGATCATAATAGTACATGCCTTATATGTTGTTCTTAAAAAAATCCTTATACACACCCTCGTATGTATGGGCCATCCTGAGAGCATTGTTAGCAAACTTTTTATATTTGTCTTCTTCCAAGAGAGATTGAACAGCCTGTACAAGATCATGAACGGTGTCTGGTATAACTATCCCCGCCTGAAAAGCACGGATATCGTCAACAGTTGAGTGTGTATCTGTGGTTATTATAGGAAGTCCAAGGCCAACATACTCCCGTATTTTCATTGAATCACCAAAATAATTAAAACTCCATTTACCGCTATATAACGCAAGTCCAATAGATGATTCAGCAATCTCCTTCATGGCTTCTTCGTGCGAAAGCCAGCCAAAAAATATTACTTGATTCTCAAGTCCAGATTCCTGAACGTATTTTTTAAACTCCTCCTCTTTCTCCCCACCACCAATAATCTTTAGCTTGATATCTGGATACATTTGTTTTAGTATTGCAATCGCATCGAACAATGTATAGTAGGAAAGTTGTGGCGAAAGCGAGCCAATGCTTACTAGGATGTTTTGCGATCGGTTTTCAGGAGATATAAAAAATTTTTTTAAATACTCTGCAGATGGAGTATTTGGAAAAAAATAATTTCGACTATCTGGTAAACCAAATTCTTTACGTAATTTTTGAATCCTCGTAGAAACACTCCCCGTGAGATCAGCCCTCAGCGAAACAAACTTGTCTAAGGAACAATAGAAGGAGTCAAGAATTAAGTTTCCAAAACGTTTGGTAGTATAATCAGCTGAAACAAACAAAACCTTACTACACCATCTCTTCCAACGCAAAAATAAGGCTGTAAGCGCATTCAATGGGTTCACAGCTATCAAAAGTTTCGGTTGCAATCCATGAACAAGGTATTCTTGAGCCAGACGGTATGATACGTAACAATCTTGCAAAAAACGAAAAAAATGATTCCCTCTCTTTCTCTTAACCGTTTTAATAACCTTACGTTCTCCTGTAGCATTACAAAAGATCACCAATGTATCACCAATAGCACAAAGATCGTGCTCAATTTCTAAGAAAGGTACATGGAGCTGCGTAAGATTTTCCCGAATAACATCAGCAGGGCCACGGAATTTTCCTTCGCGGTGTGCATGATTAATAATAATAACTTTACTCTCATTCATAT
>CAYSYL010000123.1:0-2587 GCA_964435355.1 uncultured Candidatus Peribacteria bacterium
GTCCGCGCGGCTTGAACGCGTTGCGCCGGGAGCAGGGGCGAATCTGGCGGAAATGACCAATCTTGGACTGCCGGTACCTCCAGGATTTACCATTACGACGGAAGTGTGTCAGTACTTTCTCGATAATAGAAAATATCCTGCAGATTTCGATAACGACCTTGATGCTTGTTTGAAAACCCTTGAAAAAAAAATTGGAAAAGGATTTGGGGATCCCAAAAACCCATTGCTTGTTTCAGTAAGATCAGGAGCCAAATTTTCGATGCCGGGAATGATGGATACGATCTTGAACTTGGGACTCAACGACAAAACTGTTGAAGGTTTAAAGATAAAAACGGGAAATGAAAGATTTTGTTACGATGCCTATCGCCGCTTCATAAATATGTTCGGGAATGTCGTTATGGGAATTGCCCATGAACATTTTGAAGAGGTAATCGATGGACTGAAAAAAGTAAAAAAAATATCCCTGGACACTGATTTGGATAGTGAGGATTTAAAAAAACTGGTCACGGAATTTAAAAAAGTAGTAAAAGAGCAGTCAGGAAAAGAGTTCCCGGAAGACCCACGGGAACAACTGAGTCAGGCGATAGAAGCAGTTTTTGGATCATGGAATAATGATCGAGCCATCACCTACAGGAAATTAAACAACATAAGTGGTCTTCACGGTACAGCCGTTAATGTTCAAGCCATGGTTTTTGGGAACATGGGAAACACGTCGGGAACCGGCGTAGCGTTTACGAGAAACCCTTCCACCGGAGAAAAAGAGTTCTATGGAGAATTTCTTATGAACGCTCAGGGAGAGGATGTAGTGGCGGGAATTCGTACCCCTCAAAAACTTTCCCAATTGAAGGAAGTGATGCCGGAAATCTTCACACAATTGGATCAAGTTCGAAAAATTCTGGAAAACCACTATCGGGATATGCAGGATCTGGAATTTACGATACAAGAAGGGAAACTTTACATGCTTCAAACCCGAAATGGGAAGAGAACGGCAAAAGCGGCTATAAAAATACTGGTCGATTTAGTGAAGGAAAAATTACTGACAAAAGAGGAAGCCCTCAAGCGGATAGATGCAAATCAGCTGAAACAGCTTCTCCACCCGGATATTGATCCAAAAGCGGTGAAAAAAGTTGTTGCTAAAGGACTTCCGGCTTCCCCTGGGGGTGCGTGCGGAAAAGTAGTGTTTACAGCTGATGATGCGCAAAATTGGAAATTTGAAAGAGATGAAAAAGTAATTCTCGTTCGAAAAGAAACAAGCCCGGAAGATATTCATGGAATGCATGCGGCTCAGGGAATTCTCACCTCTACGGGAGGAATGACATCTCATGCTGCCGTGGTTTGTCGCGGCATGGGAAAGTGCTGTGTTGCGGGATGTGCTGATATTTTTGTCGATGCTAAAAATAAGGTAGTAAAAGTGGGAGACCTAGAAATACATGAGGGAGATATTATTACACTGAATGGTACGACGGGTGAGGTAATGTTAGGAGAAATCAACATGATCGAACCCGAAATTACGAATGATTTCAAAAAAGTACTGGAATGGGCCAACGAAATAAAAAGACTTAAAATTCGTACCAATGCTGACACGCCCGAAGATGCAAAAGTGGCACGAGAATTTGGAGCGGAAGGGATTGGCCTGTGCCGTACGGAACACATGTTTTTCGATGAAGCGAGAATTGGAGCAGTTCGAGAAATGATTCTCTCTAAAACACTGGAAGAAAGAAAAAAACCGCTGGCAAAACTCCTCCCAATGCAAAAACAGGATTTCATTGGAATATTCGAAGTTATGGATGGGTACCCGGTAACCATCCGATTACTCGACCCTCCTCTTCATGAATTCTTGCCGAAAACAAGAACTCAAATAGAAGAGATTGCTAAAATTATGGCCGTCGATCCCGATGAACTCGAAAAAATAGCGGATAACCTCCATGAAGTAAATCCAATGCTGGGACATCGCGGTTCAAGACTTGGAATAACTTTTCCGGAAATATATGAAATGCAGGTACAAGCCATCATCGAAGCAGCTATTGAGGTAAGCAAAAAAGGAATCATCGTGGCTCCGGAAATCGAACTCCCGTTTATTGCCGACATGAATGAGCTGAAAGTAGGGCGTAAAATGGTAGAAGGAATTATCAAAAAATACGAAAATGAAATAAAAGCTCTCAAAGGAAAAACGCGATTCCAGGTAAAAATCGGAACCATGATCGAATTGCCGAGAGCCTGTCTTGTAGCCGATGAGCTTGCTGAGTATGCCGATTTCTTTTCATTTGGAACGAACGATTTAACGCAAATGACATGGGGATACTCCCGTGATGATGCCGGAAAGTTCCTTAACTTTTACCTTGAAAATAATCTTTTGGAACGGGATCCCACCGAAACAATCGATCAAAAAGGAGTTGGGAAGTTAATGGAAACCTGCGTTACATTGGGAAGATCTGTAAAAAAAGAACTCGATATCGGTATTTGCGGCGAACAAGGCGGAGAGCCAAGCTCCATAGTTTTCTGTCACAAGATAGGACTCGACTATGTAAGCCTTTCTCCCTACCGCGTTCCAATTGCACGTATAGCGGCAGCACAGGCAGCTCTGAAC
>CAYSYL010000124.1:0-2452 GCA_964435355.1 uncultured Candidatus Peribacteria bacterium
GTGACCGAATCCGCGCGGGCTTCGGCTTTCTTTTTTCCAAAAAATTTTCGGCCACATATATGGGAGTATACCACCATATTGAGATAAGTCGCAATAGTTGATAAAGTGTATACGTGACTATGGCTCAAATTTCCAAAAAACTTGGAGACAACATCAAGCGCATACGGCTTCGCCATAAGATGTCGCAAGGCGACATTTGCCGAGCAATTGGCATGGACAGAAGCTATATGAGCGCGATTGAAGGCGGAAAAATCAATGTCACATTGGTCGTTTTAGAGAAGCTCGCCAAAGCGCTTGATGTTTCCGTTGATGATCTATTGAAATAAATTTATGTGTGGAATAGCAGCAATTATTGGGAATAAAAAACAAGGGAGCGGAAAGCTTGAGAAAATGCTTTTGCCGATTACTCACCGAGGGGAGCAAAAGTATTTCAATGAAAGTGCTGACTTTAGCACTTGTGTTTTGGGTATGAATCGCCTTGCTATCGTTGATCGAGAACGAGCGAAGCAGCCGATTTCTTCATCAGACAATAGATATCACATCGTCTTTAACGGGGAGATTTATAACTTTAAGGATTTACAAAATGAGCTCAAAGAAATCGGCTACTCGTTCTCAACTGATTCAGATACAGAAGTGCTGGTAAATGGCTATGAGGCTTGGAAGGAAAAACTTTTAGATAAGGTGAGTGGAATGTTTGCTTTCTTCATCTATGACAGTAAGGAAAATACATTTTTTGCCGCTCGCGATCCATTCGGAGTAAAACCGCTCTATTGGGTAAAAGATGAAGAAGAAAATTATTACTTTGCTTCTGAAATAAAATCACTTGCCGAGCTTGAGGAAATAAAAACTATCAATCTCTTTCCGCCCGGACACTTTATGAGCAGCGGAAAGCTGAAAAAATATTTTTCTTTAGATTCCAAAATTGATGAAAGCATCTCCGAAGATATTGCTGTCAATAAAATTCGAGAATTATTTGATCATTCTATAAAAATCCGAACCCAAACCGATTTACCCGTAGCGGTTTATTTGAGTGGTGGAATAGACAGTTCGGCAGTATTGGCAACAGCATTAAAATATCACAAAAATGTAACCGCAATTATTATTGGAAACGACCAGTCAACAGACCGAAAAACAGCCGTTCAGTATTGTGAAGAAAATAAAATTAAATACATCATTGGTATTCCTCCGGCAGAGGAGGAGTTAGTGAAAGCCATTCCAGAAATTATTCGCGCGACTGAAAGTTTTGAGCCGAACATGATTCGACAGGCAGCAATTTCCTATTTCATTGCAAAAACCGCAGCGGAAAATGGATTCAAGGTTATCTTCTGCGGAGAAGGTTCCGATGAGATTTTTGCTGGCTATCCCGAATTTGCAACCCTAACAACACCAAACGAGATAGAGCAGAAAATACTCTCTTTTCTTTCGGATTTGCACAGAACGCAGTTGCAAAGAGTAGATAGAACATCAATGGCTTTTACTACTGAAGTGCGTGAGCCATTTTTAGACAAGGATTTAGTACGATTTGCACTCACTATTCCACCATCTCTAAAAATAACGAACGAGGGAGGAAAAATAATCAGTAAATATATTTTGCGAAAAGCAATGCAGGACAGATTGCCACAATATATTTATGACCGAGAAAAAGTCGTTTTAAGCGAGGGAGCAGGATTTAAAGGAAATCAAAAAATTGGCGGTTTATTTTACGATATCGTGAGTGAGAAAATTTCTGATAAAGAATTTAAGGAGATGAAAGAAAAGTATAAGGAATGGAATTTGGAAACAAAAGAAGAAGTCTTTTACTTCAAACATTATCTTGAATTTGGCTACGACAAGGCTATTTTCAATCAACAACGAACTACCGTTAATAAAACCGATACTCAACAAGATGATACTAAACTTACAAAGGAAATTTTAGATAGTTTCAATACTTGGAGGTTTAAGCGTGAACAGCCTAAAACAGAAACAAAGCTGTTTGAAACAATTTTGCGTGCTGTTCGTTCAAATAAACCCATTAAGTTTGTCATGTATTGGGGAAAGGGCGAACGAGAGGTGGCGGGTGAAAAAGAACGGAGTGCGATTTTGTATTTGCAAGAAATGGCCGAGGCGATAAAAAAGAAATATACAAAAG
The DNA here is from genome assembly GCA_964435355.1 of uncultured Candidatus Peribacteria bacterium. Classification (GTDB taxonomy): domain Bacteria; phylum Patescibacteriota; class Gracilibacteria; order UBA1369; family UBA1369; genus CAYSYL01. The sequence goes on from CAYSYL010000124.1 coordinate 2,129, forward strand.
GTGTAAATATCAACCTTGTTTTGACCGATACACACGCTGAACTAAACGGCCATACAAAATCGCATATCAAAAAATATTTTGACTCTGTTCGGAAACTTGCCAAAAATGCAGAGTTTAAGATTACTTACTTGAGTGAATTGGCAAGTTTCGACGAACAGAGTTTGATGGAAAAGAAAAATGTTGTCGAAATTAATAAGGAACTTGAAAAACACCTGCTTCAATCCTCAACAAAACATTGTAAGCGGTATGACGCTGAAACAGGGGCAAAACTTTACTACCTGCAAAATCAAATTGAAAAGGTTGAGATGGAAAAAAGTTTTGCCG
>CAYSYL010000125.1:0-2370 GCA_964435355.1 uncultured Candidatus Peribacteria bacterium
CGAGTTCGTTACCACTTATGATTCGGTATGGTTTTTTATCGCTGATGAGGGTTAAATCTTTGGCAATCGCGGCTGCGGTCAATCCATGGTCACCAGTTATTACAAAAGTTCGAATGCCTGCCTTATGCGCCATTTGTACTGCCTCTTTGACCTCGGGTCGGGGAGGGTCGATCATTCCAATGAGGCTTACAAAGACAAGATCTTTTTCTATTTCAAGCCTGATGCTTTTGTTTTTTCTCCATGACTCGATTTCATTTTTTTCAAGGTGTTTATAGGCGAATCCAAGTACTCTTAAGGCCTGTTTTGCCATCGTTTCATTCTCTTCCAGAATCTCTTTCTTTTCTTGTGGGGTGAGGGAAGTTTCTTTTGTGTTGTTTAAAAGTTTCGAACAGACTTCGATAATAGAATCAGGGGCACCTTTTGTTAGTGCAAAATACTCTTCTTTATCTTTTCTTTTCACTATAACAGTCATTCGTTTCCGCTTTGAATCGAAGGGTAACTCCGCCACTTTATCGAATTTTTTGTGGACACTTTCTAATGGGAAAGAGCTTTTTTCAGCAAGAGTTAAAAGAGCTCCTTCGGTCGGATCGCCTAATACTTTCCATGCGTTCTCTTTTTTTATGAGTTCTGCATTGTTGCACATTACTGCTATGTCCATAATCCATTGCATAGCTTCGCTTTTTGGGGTTTCGGTTTCTATTTTCCCGTTTGGCTCATATCCTGCTCCAGTAACTTGAATTCTATTTCCTTCACAAAGGATCTCTTTGACGGTCATTTCATTTTTCGTCAGCGTGCCGGTTTTATCGCTGCAAATAACGGTTGTGGACCCTAAAGTTTCAACTGATGAGAGCTGTTTTACAATCGCGTTTTTCTTTGCGAGTCGCTGAACTCCTATGGCGAGCGCGATAGTTACCGTTGCTGGAAGCCCTTCGGGTACGGCTGCAACGGCCACAGATGTGGCAAAAATTAATGTTTCGATGAAAGGTTTCCCATGAATGAAATATCCCACTCCTAAAAGTACGGCGGATATAATGAGGGCAATTTTTCCTACAAGTGCTCCTATTGATAACAGCTCTTTTTGGAGGGGGCTGTTTTCTTTTTTTGTTTCGCTGGTAAGTTCCGCTATTTTGCCCATTTCGGTTTGCATTCCCGTTCCGATGACGATAGCTTTCCCATTGCCATGGGTCACGACTGTGCCCATATAGATGTGATTTTCTTTTTCCGAGAGACCGTTTTTTGTCTCTTCGATGTCGTAATTCAGTTTTTGTACCGGTACCGATTCTCCTGTTAAGGTGCTTTCCTGTGTTTCTAATTCATAGGCTTCAAAAAGAATGGCATCGGCTGTGATGCTGTCACCTTCTGATAGGACAAGCATATCGCCTGGAACTATGTTTTGTGCGTCTATTTCCTGTTGAGTCCCGCTCCTTACAACACGAGCTTTGGGAGCCACGAGTTTTTTTAAGGCTTCAATGGCTTTTTCCGCTTTATATTTTTGAATAAAGCCGATGAAAGCATTGAGAACCACAATAAATAGGATAACTGATGCATCTTTCCATTCTCCTCCCAGCATAGCTAAAACTCCTGCCATTATTAATATAATGACCATTAAATCTTTGAACTCTTCTAGAAATATTATTATTAAAGGCTTTTTTTTCTTCGTGGTGATGATATTTTTGCCATACTGCTCAAGTCTTTGGCTGATTTCTGTTTCATCGAGTCCCTGTTCTGAAGTCTGATACTTTTTAAAAAGTTCGAAACGATTGCTGGAAGCAAGCATGAGCGTCAATTATTGGTGAATTGTGACGGTTGTTTTATATCGTATTTTTCAGCCGCCACTCTTTAATTTTAGCATGATGACCGCTTAAAAGCACTTCCGGCACTTTTTTCCCCATAAATATTTCCGGCCGGGTATAATGCGGGTACTCTTTTTTCCCTTTTAAAGCGTTTGAAAAACTTTCTTCCTGGTTTGACTCGGTATCTCCTAAAACACCGGGAATAAGGCGGCTTAAAACGTCAATAACGACCAATGCTCCGAGTTCTCCTCCTGTTAATATGTATTTCCCTATGGAAAGTTCCTTATCAACGGCTAAATCGATCACCCTCTGATCAATGCCTTCGTATCGGCCACATAAGAGAATGACACCGTTCTTTGTTCGAGAAGTCACGGGAATTTTTTTATTCGATGATGGTTCGTCTGTTTTCAGGTACTTTTTAAAAAACTTTTCAGCATATTTTTGAGTGAGAGTTTTTCCTCTTGGGCTCATGTAAATAACAGGCCCACTGTTCAGGGTTTTTACATGTTGAATACAATCATAAAGAGGTTGGGCCGCCATGACCATGCCGGGGCCGCCGCCGTAGGGAGGATGGTCT
>CAYSYL010000126.1:0-2369 GCA_964435355.1 uncultured Candidatus Peribacteria bacterium
AGTTTGTATGGTGTTAATGCTTTTTATGGCACTTCACATCTAGCTGGACCCCTCGCTACAAGACTAGGATTTGATGTGAGAAAAATCGATGACTCGCTTGAAAGAAACCTAGAAACTTTTTTTGGCCGAACGCTAGTTTTTTGTCGTTCATCACACAAAAACTGGGGTGACAAATGGAAACAAGTAAAAAACAAAGAAGCTCAAAACGCCTTTATTTCACGAAGAAAACTTGTTCAAATGTACGGTCAAAAATAAACACCATCTCATACCCGGTAGAGATTTCTCTTACAATCTGCTACAGTTTGCGAATCAGAAAAATATTCAAGCGATGAGCTTGGATCGACAATGAATCTACCACAGGCTGACGCCACGTGGTATCTTCTTGTTCTCGCGTTACCGCCGCTCGAACAATAAAATGCCCCTCCAAGAACTTCGCAAGAAGTTCTTTCCTGTAAAATAATGGAAGAAAATTTGACTAATCTTTTAAATCAAACAGGGTTTCCTTTTCAAAGCTGGTCTCTTGAAATAATAAGGAATTTATTTTCCAAATATAAAACTCAGGAATATTTAGCGATTCCAGAATTCCCCTTTACTTTCCCTAAAACAAATGGACCTATCTTGGGTATCCATAGCTCTATAGATATAGTGGCTGTTACCCCATCATCAAGAAAGAAAAAAACACTTATATTTCTAATAATTGAATCAAAGAAGGCAGATGAAAAAATAAAGAACTGGCTTTTTTTATCAGATAAAAAAAGTGCTCCTCCGGTATTTTCATATTCTAAAGTGATTGATGAGGGCAAAAGAGAGGAACTTTATTTACATCGAAATATAACCTTTCCCGAACTGGGATATGTCTCGAAAGAGGATTTTGATCATTGCTATCAAGCTGTTGAAGTTAATAAATCTATGCTAAGTCTCAATTCAAACCAAGAGTTAAAGGTATATAAAGCTCTTAAGCAGGCCAATCATGGTTGTAGAGCTGTAGAGGTACAAGCCCCAAAATACATAGAAGGACTAACGGAGAGAATTCCTTTAAAAGAATTCGAGTATTTTGTTTATATACCAATTGTATTAACGACTGCTGATCTGTTTTTATCAGAGTTTGAATCCGGCAAAATTATTTCCGGCGAGATTTCACCTAATGATATTAAGTATTTAAAAAAAAGCTGGCTAGTTTACGATTTTCCGTTGCCAGATTTTATTGGATTTTCAGCTCGAAATGGGGAAGCAATAATTGAAAAGCGTTCAACATTCATCGTTAACGATAAAACATTTGAGGATTTTTTATTGAAGTTGCCAGCAATTGAAGGAATAGAATAATCTTACCATTTTTCATATTCATCAAGTTCTGTTAAAATTCACCCATGTCTTTAAAAGTAGGAATTGTTGGGTTGCCTAATGTTGGGAAAAGTACTTTGTTTAACTCGCTGCTGAAAAAGCGGGTGGCTTTGAGTGCGAATTATCCTTTTGCCACTATTGAACCAAATACGGGGATAGTCCCAGTCCCAGACTCTAGACTCCAGACTCTAGCCACTATCACTCGCGAAGAAGAAAAGATGCAGAGTGATCCGCCTATTATATATGCGACGGTGGAGTTCGTGGATATTGCTGGTCTCGTCAAAGGTGCTTCTGAAGGGGCTGGTTTAGGAAATAAGTTTCTTTCGCATATTCGTGAAGTGGATGCGATCGTACACGTCCTGCGAGATTTTGAGGATTCTAATATTGTGAGAGAGGGGAGTACTGATCCTTTGTCTGATAGGGACACTATTGAAACAGAGCTGGCTCTCGCTGATATGCAGGTGATGGAAAAGCTGATAGCAGCTCAGGATAAAGCAGCTAGAACTACCGGAGCGGATCCCATTGAAAAGCAGAAGTTAGAGATCTTGCAGACCATCAGCAAAACCTTGGAAGAGGGGAAGATGGTGGGGAAGTATGAAGTAGGGGATGAGCGGCTTAAAGGTTGGTTCCAAACTTTGCCACTTCTGACCACTAAACCAATTTTATATGTTTACAATGTATCAGAAGACAGTTACCAAGACCGATTGGCCCAGGGGATGACCAATCCAAACGAAATGATTGTTTCTGCCAAGCTAGAAGAAGAGTTAGTGGAGCTGTCAGATGAAGAACGAATTGAATACCTCAATGAGCTGGGAATCAAAGAAACCGGCTTGGAAAGACTGATTAAAAAAGCTTATGAAATGCTTGGTTTAGCATCTTTCCTGACAGCCGGTAAAAAAGAAGTCAAAGCCTGGACTATTAAGCAAGGCATGAAAGCGCCCGAAGCCGCTGGGGTGATTCATACAGACTTTACCAAAAAATTTATCCGGGCTGAAGTGAGCGAATTAGAAAAGTTGGTGGAAGCGGGC
>CAYSYL010000127.1:0-2365 GCA_964435355.1 uncultured Candidatus Peribacteria bacterium
TTTATGGACAACTCTTCAAATACGGACCGAATCTGGAAACTTTCGGGCCAGTATTCCGAATCAACTCGACACAGGAAAGAAGCCAAAGTTTGCCATCTGTCAGCATGAACGATCAAGGAGACATCATCACGGGGTGGGAAGGAAATTTTGAAGATAATCCGGGACAAACTTCGCCGACAGGACCCAACGACGATACCGATGCACCGATCGTTCAACGATTATATAATCCCCTCTTTTCTGAAAACTATCCGGAACTGCAACCCGAAGCTCGACAGGAAATTATCGGCGGGGGAAGAACTTTGAGCGTACCAACCACTATAAATTTTCCAAACACCTCAGTAAATATCAGCACCGAAAGCGCTATAAATGTCTCTTTGCGGGATGGAAACTACGTAAGTCCAAACTGCACGGGAATAGCTACCCCCTGCATAGAGTTTCAGGATTTGGATGGAGTCGCATCCGTCATAACGGTCTCGACAAGCGATTTTGAGTTAAGTGATGACCATCAAACCTACCTCCACGCGACCGATCTAGCAGTGAAAAATTGCGATGCCGATCTCTCGTCCGATGAAACCTGTTTTGATACACTTCAAGGAAATGCTTCAGATTTCACCCTCGACGCTTCCACCGCCGATGATACCGTTGGAGAGAATATTTTCTATCCATTTACTTCCGCCATAGAGCAAAAGACGTTGGCCGTTAAATCAGGATCGCGACTTGGGAAATGGAGATTTTATCCGAAATTCCAGCTGACCATTCCTCCTCTCACACCTCCTGGTGATCACAGTGCCACCATAACCTTTAGCCTTACCTAACAATGCGTAATAAAAAGATACCTTCGAGATATACATTTCTGATGATAGCCAACATGATCGTAGTAACAATCGTAACGATCGCTCAATCAAATATAGTTGAAGCAAAAGGAGATACGGCGGCCTTTACGATTCATCCCACTTACTTTCATGAAGGGAACAAAAGCTGGATCATTCAGCAAGCTAAACCTCAAAGCAGCATAAAAGATTATCTAACAGTAGAGAATCTCTCGGACGAAGACCAAAAAATACGCCTGGAACTTCGCGAAGCAAGTAATGAAAAAGGTGACTTTAAGCCAATAGAAAAAGCAACATTCAAAAATATTGGAAAATGGATTCATCTCTCAAATGCTGAATACATTCTCAAGCCATACGAAAAAAAGAAAATTCCTTTTGAAATAAATATACCGGCAAGTGCCGAGAAAAAAGAGTATACAGCCGTCATATATGGAATAGGCGAAAAAGTGAATGCCCAAAATATACGGATCGTCACCCGAATAGGAGTCCGCCTTTATATACAGGTTGATACTATACAATTCGGAGAAGCAAGCATCCTCACCAGTCCAACCTACAAATCTGGCTTCTTCGCGATTCTTTCAGGGATTGGCCTCTTCGCAAGCCTCATATACTACCTGATGGAACGAAAAAAAATAGCACCCATCATTGTCCTGTTATTGTTTAGTCTAAATTTTTCACCCGTTTTCGCGCAAGTCATGGAAATTGAAGTATTGGGAGGAGGCTATCGTTTACGTGGCCCGAACCTTATACCCTTCGATAATGTGCAAGCCTCTTTTCAAAGCGCCGAAAGTACGAAAGATATTCGTGACATCAACCCGCAAAATGAAGAGAGTATCGAAAACGATCAGGCTCTTGACTACATCGCCATTGAAGATCAAAACGGAGGGAATCCTTTCCAGGTAACCGTTCGGGCAAGCGATTTCATAGCAGGAGATAATCGCTTGGACAATACCCATTTTTTTATAAAAAATGCCAATGGAGATGCGGATACAGCCGACGACATTATTCCGGATAATAATCAAACCATTGAAACAGGAGTCATGCTGGACAGCACAACCGACAGTTTTGCCGATTTAAGCACCGATCGAACGCTTTTTCGAAATGACGAAGGCCGGGCTCCGGGAGCATGGAGAATATTCCCAGTCTTCAAAATAGTCATTCCTTCAGGAACCCCACCGGGCACCTATAGCTCAACGATAACTTTTACGATTATCTAAAAATGAACCACGCAAAAAATACATTCTTCCGGTCACTATTATCGACGTTAGTACTGCTTACGTTAATGATTTCAGGTAAAAATTCAGCGTATGCCGGATTTTACAATCTCGGTTCACTCGATATTCAGCCACTGAAAAATGACACTTCATGGTTTTTGGAATACCTTAAACCGGGAGAAAAGCAAACCCGAGCCTTCCGTATTTCGAACGTTAGCCCCGTAGAAAAAAATATTATGCTGTATGTAACCGATACAAGTGATGAAGTCGGAAAGAATTTCTTTGTACAAAAACTGGAAGAAAACCCCACCGACCTAAGGG
>CAYSYL010000128.1:0-2355 GCA_964435355.1 uncultured Candidatus Peribacteria bacterium
CAACAATTCTTCCCATCGCAGAATTCGTTTCTCCCGTCGCTGTTGCATAGGCCATGGCTTTCGTCACCAATGGAGACATAATGAGTTTCTTTTTCGCTTTCAATGCCTTGATTAACTTGGGAGCGCTTCCTCCTGCCATACCGAATGCTGATTTTTCCGGCTGTTTTAAGCCTTTTTTTATGGCGTCAAGCATGACATTTTTTGTTTTACGCATTTTAGCAAGCACTTCACTACGAGATTTTCTCGCGAATTCCATTTCGTAGCGAATCGCTATTTCAGAAATAGGAAGCCGATGTTTTTTACAAAGATTTAAGAGTTCGGTTCCGGAACAAAAAGTGTACTGCATCGGTGAAATTTAATAATACTTATTGCAATATTTTACGACTCTAATGCCGTTAGTGAGCGGACATCCTCGATTCCTTCAATATCTTCAAGTTTCAAGACTTCTCCCAGTTTTAAATCTTGACCTTCCATATTGATGATCGAAAGGGCGTGATTATCAACGACGGTTGTCTGAATGTCATGAAGTTTCATCTTATATTTTTTCAATTGTTCGCAGAGGGTTTCGATATTTTTAGGATCTTTGGCATGATGCCAAACCACCAGTGTTTTGAATTGGCCAGCCACACCGCGTAAATCTACATCAAATTGATCTATTTTTACCACTTTAATAATGCCTCCTCCTATGGAAGACCCTGTCACTTCCATGGGTTGCCGATCCCATTTTTCCATAATTATTTTTACGGTATTCGGATGGTATTTTTCGCCCAGGTCTGAAGTTTTTATTTCGTACTTGAGTCCTGCTTTTTGCGCCAATTCAAAAGAGTTTTTGATTCGAGGATCTGAGGTTTTAAATTTCATAACTCCCCCTACCAGCGCCCGATCCGTTGCATGACCTTTATAGACGGTTGCAAAAGATCCGTGTAAAACGAAGGTTACCTTGTCGGGAGTTCCATGAAAAAGAGCGCGAGCAATTTGTCCTATTTTACAGGCTCCCGCCGTATGGGAACTGGAAGGTCCCACCATAATGGGGCCAGCAATATCGAATATTGAATAGTGTGATTCGGAAATATAAGGAGCTTTGGAATCTGACATACAAGGAATAGATATTTTGGCCATATCTTGCCACGATATCTCAAAAGAAACCAGCTATTTTATTGGTAAAGAGGAGAAAAAATACAGTCTTTTGCTTTCATAATTACTTCGCTTGGCTTTATTGTGGCGTCAGTGAATTGCACTGATGCTCCTTTTATAATGACAAAGGGACATGCATCGGCTCCTTCTCCCATAACGAGGGCTGCCGCACTGGCAAGATTATCTGCCATGGCCTGTTGGGTAATTTTGAGAGGGTTTCCACAAAGATCTTTGCTTCCCCTCAGATCATTGACTCCCTTAAAACCCGCATACCCTATGGCTACGGCCTGAACACCTTTTCGGAGCGGCGCACAGGCCGAGTCGGCAATGACAATTCCTACTTTACGTATTTTAAATTTTTTCTTAATGGCTTGATGTAGTTTATGCGCTTCCAAAAAGGGTGCTTTGGGCCACAAAACCGCATATCCTTGAGGAACATTCGAACGGTCAATACCTGCCCATGGGATGAATAGGTTATTTTTTTTTGTCAGGATGACGGAAAGAGGAGAGTTTTGAGATATGCTGGAATTTACTATGACTTCATCGGCCTCTTTTTTTATCTGATTCATGAAATCTTCATCCGATTTTATTTCTACTACTCTTCCCTGCGTTACGGCAACCACCTTTGAGCTTATCACTACTATGTCTCCGTTCATGAGTTTCTTCTTTCCAAGGGATCGCAATAAAGCTGTAATAATAGACTCATCAGCTGTAATAATTTTTGATTTTACCGCTTCTAGGCTTATTTTTCGCGATGGTTGCATTTTTGATGTAATATTATTTAAACATATTATTCAATCTCTGTCCATTACAGATGTTTGACCATATTATGGGTCTTTGTTATCATGATTTGAAACTCAGATAAAGGATGAATGTTAGAAAGTAGATGAAATGATGCCCTTGTCGAATCGATTTTTGGAAACAGCTGCTGGTTTGCTCCTTAAAAAATTTTACACCTTTTGCCACGGTAGCGAAAGTTGAGGGATTTAACCTCAAAGTTTAAATCCTTGAACCTTCTCTGCTGTGTGATGGCCCTCCTTGACTAACCGGGCCACCCCACCAGCTGCTCGGTGTCTTCTCTTCACCTTTATTGGTGGTTAAGACACGCTCACGGGCGGTCCTTGGCCGGACTGTAAACCTCAGCCGAAACATGGCAGAGAAAAAAGAACTTTCTAGTCAATCGTTCATAAAACCAAAACAAACCACATACAAAAATACAAA
>CAYSYL010000129.1:0-2342 GCA_964435355.1 uncultured Candidatus Peribacteria bacterium
CAAAGAAAACAACGGATTTGGTTGTTTCACTCGTCCGCCAGCATATGTTTTTCTCTGACACAGAAGCAATTACGCTATCTGCGGTACGCCGAGTGGTGGTAAAGATAGGCAAGGAAAACATTTGGACCCTTATGAATATCCGTGAATGTGACCGCGTTGGTATGAAAAAGAAAGAGGCACCATACAGACTGCGTAAGTACCATGCCATGATTGAAGAGGTACTTCGTGACCCTATATCAGTAGGGCAACTCGTAGTAGATGGGAATATCCTAATGGGTGAATTACACATGAAACCAGGGCCTCGTATGGGCTGGATGTTGCACGCACTACTTGAGGAGGTATTGGATGACCCAAAGAAAAACAACCGAGAATATTTGGACAAACGGGTAGGGGAACTAAATAAGCTTACAGATAACAAGTTAAAGGTTTTAGGGACCGAAGCAAAAGAAAAGAAAGAAGAACTCGAGGAACAAGAAGTCAAAAAGTTGCATAAGAAACACGGGGTATAAGAAAAAGCTGATTCACTAGTTTGAATCAGCTTTTTTAATTAAAGCACTTGGTAATTGAAAGGCCGTAGCCAACCCAAGAGCCCTTCCTTTCGATTTTTACTACTGCCCAGGGCGATCAGGGAAGAAATTATCATCTGGGTCATTTGCCCTTCTCCGTATCTCAGGATTAGGATCATTACGCGGATCATAATTCTCGTCATAGGGCTCAGTCGGCTTGCGCTGACCAGGCCTCGTCGGAACAAAAGATTCGTCTGGATCATAATAGCGTCGCCTGACTTCAGGGTCAGGATCATTTCTTGGATCATATTCTGGCTCGTCTCCGTATGCCATAGTTCTTAGTTTTTTAGTTAACAATTTTTTCATAGACAATTTACATAATGCACCTTAAAATGACAGTATTAGGTATAATATTTTAGTATATTTACATTTTTATTATAAATTAGATTGATATATAAGGATATATTATATATAATAAATTGACATATTATGCCGTCACTTCAGGAAATTATTTCAATATCGAAACGATCACTTGGTTTGAATGACAAGCAAGCACATATCTATTCCACTCTCGTGCGCGAGGGTTTTTTGAGCCCATCAGAAATTGCACGCCTTACAAATATAAAACGCACAACCGTATATCTTGAGCTTGTGGAACTAAAAAACATTGGGCTCGTCTCTGAAAAAATTAAGGGTAAAAGAAAGCAAATAGGTATCGCAGAGCCAAAAGCATTGCGCGAGCTTATTGCCGATGAAAAAGAAAAAATTAAAAAAAAAGAAACACTCATCGAAGAAATGGTGTCGCTTGTTGAGAGCTTTGAAAAAAAGAATAATGATAATACCGAAATAGAACTACTAGAAGGAAAATCGGGAGCGATTGCACTTATTGAAAAGATAATTAGGCAAAAAGAACACATCCGCTGGCTCGGCTCGCTCGACGACATGGTTCGTATTATCGGTGAGGAAAAGTTTTATAAACTTATGACTTGGCGTCGAATGGATCAAAAGACGACATCATACGCGATTACTGACCGCTCCATCCTGGAGAACAAAAAATTTGGAGAATATATCGAGGGCTTCCGCCAATTTCGGTTTCTCGAAAAAAAGTTTTCGATACCAGCTTTATTTGTAATCTACGGAAACACCGTTGCTCTTATTCGTACGGAAGGGAAGAAGGAAGTCAAAATTGTCCTCATCAAAGACACAAAGATTAAAGAACTCATGGTATTTATGTTTGAACTACTCTGGAATTTATTACCTGAGAAATAATCTACTTACAGAATAAAGACGCGCGTTAGCGCGTCTTTATTCTTGCTTTGTATTTCCTTTAACCTTTCGTCTATAACCTTTAGCCTGAACTTATGCTGTTTCTTGTTGATAGCATGCCTCGCAGTAGACTATATCCCCGTGCTTCGGATCATACCCGGTTTGGAATATATTTAAACAAGGTGAATCACCATGTTCGTGATGAGCAACATTTTTATAGTTACCAATTCCAGATTTTTCTCCACCACATGCACACTTTCTTTCATAGAGCTTCATACCAAGTCGAGCTTTCAAGCGTTCCATTGTACGACACGACGGGCAAAGTATTGGAAGAGGTATACCTAATTTTTTATAAAATGCGAGCTCATCCGGAATAATACGAAATGCTTTTGTACAGTTTTGATTACATTCTCCTTTGTGTCGACACTCGATAATTTCATTTGTTATTGAGTCATTTACTTCGCGAATATCTATAGGAATATTTTCGTTTTTGAGTGTAGGTACATAATCTTTTGTATCAGGGTCACGCCATTTATAACCCTGCTCTATGGCTTCTTCTTATGTGAGAGG
>CAYSYL010000130.1:0-2267 GCA_964435355.1 uncultured Candidatus Peribacteria bacterium
GTTCCCATTTGCATAAGTTGTCATTATTTTTACATTCTTCCTTTTTTAATTTAGCATAATCATCAAAAGTTGTGACGTCCATGCCGATCATCTTTTCGTATTGTTTTTCTGCAGCAGTTTGTATTTTACCTAAAATATCTTCTCTACCGTCTTCGGGTAAACCAGACAATAACACTCCTTCTTTTCCTTTATTGCCTATACGTTCTCCTAAAAAACGATTAAAAAGTTCTCTCATATATTGGCAATTAAATATTAATCCCCTTTTATGTTTATTTTTACTAAATGTTAATAGCAATCTACTCAGCCTTTTTGTTTCGCCACTCCCGGATCTTCTCATGATTACCACTCAGAAGCACTTCGGGCACACTCCACTTCATAAACTTTTCTGGCTTTGTGTACTGCGGATATTCTTTGAAAATTTCTAAATCCGAATTTCTAATTTCCAATCCTTTATGATTGAATGTTTCCTCTGTCAATGACTCCTTATTTCCCAATACCTCTGGCAAAAGCCTGGAAACTGCTTCAATCATAATAAGCGCCCCGAGCTCACCGCCGGCTAATACATATGGCCCGACCGAAACTTCTTCATCTACCATATAATCTACAACCCGCTGGTCAATTCCCTCATAGCGTCCACAGACAAAAGTAATTTCTTTCATCTTTGACCACTCCTCCGCGATACGCTGGTCAAACTGCCGGCCGCGCGGAGACAGTAGAACTGTTCGTTTTGTTTTCAATGGTGATTTTTTTTTCAACGCCTTTAAACTTTTCAAAGCTCGATAAATTGGCTCTGGTTTCATGACCATTCCTGCTCCCCCGCCATATGGCGTGTCATCAACTTTTTGATGTTTATCAAAGGCAAAATCACGCAGCTGCACTGGATTTATTTTTATAATTTTATTTTTTTGCGCACGACCAAGAATGGTCTCTTTGCAGTAATCAGAAATAATCCCCGGAAAAATTGTGATGACATTGAATTTCATACTTGCCTATAGTAGCAAACAAACGCTTTTTTTTCAATAAAAATACTCCGCAAATTTGCGGAGTATTTTTGATTTATAAATTCTTTTATTTCTTGCCAGCCACGATCTTCGTCCTCTTATCCGCCAAAGGCGGTTCGGCCTGCTTTATCTCTTTTATACCCAAGAGAGAAATGGGAAATTACTTTTTACCAGCAACAATCTCGGCCTCGACATTCTTAGGACATTCTGCATAGTGGCTGAATTCCATACTGTAATTGGCGCGTCCCTGTGACATGGAACGAAGTGCTGTGGCGTAGCCAAACATTTCAGACAACGGTACTTTGGCCTTCACCACTTTTGAACTCCCACGATCAAGCATTTCCTGAATCTGGCCTCGTCGGGAATTCAAATCCCCGATGACCTGACCCATATAGTCTTCCGGCATCGTGACCTCAACCGACATGACCGGCTCAAGAATCACCGGATTGGCTTTCTTCATCGCTTCCTGGAACGCCAGACTTCCGGCCATTTTGAACGCGATTTCAGATGAGTCGACTTCGTGATAACTTCCATCAAAACACGTCACTTTGACATCGACGACCGGCTGTCCGGCGATCACGCCTTTGCCCAGCGCTTCCACAATACCTTTCTGAATCGCTGGCAAAAATTCGCGAGGAACAACACCGCCCTTAATTTCATCGACAAACTCATACCCTTTGCCGCGCTCCATCGGCTCCACCTTGAGCCAGCAATGTCCGTACTGACCACGACCACCGGATTGTTTAATGTATTTTCCTTCGGCTTCGGCTTCTTTGCGAATAGTCTCTTTGTACGCTACCTGCGGCGCACCGACATTCGCCTCGACGCCAAACTCGCGTTTCATGCGGTCGACCATGATTTCGAGATGAAGTTCACCCATACCAGACAAAATGGTCTGGAGTGTTTCTTCATCAGTATGCACATGGAATGTCGGATCTTCTTCTGCGAGTTTCTGGAGCGCCATACCCATTTTTTCCTGATCCTGTTTGGTCTTTGGCTCGACAGCAATATCAATCACCGGTTCAGCGAATGTGATCTTCTCAAGCTTGAGCGGACGCCGTTCATCGCACAAGGAATCACCTGTTTTGGTGCCTTTGAGACCAATGGCTGCGGCAATTTCACCCGCGTACACTTCGTTCACATCTTCGCGGGAATTTGCATGGAGACGCACAATGCGGCCAATACGTTCTTTTTGACCGGTCGTGGTATTCACAATGTAACTCCCTGCCGACAATGTTCCAGTGTATACACGGAAGAAGACGAGCT
>CAYSYL010000131.1:0-2251 GCA_964435355.1 uncultured Candidatus Peribacteria bacterium
TTATTTGACGGGCTTTCACTAATCGTTCTTCTAAACTTTTCATGCTTTCAAGGCCAGGTGCTCGTTTTCGGATAGCGTCGATACTTCGAATCTCGTCTTCGGCTTCGGCAATTTTTTTGGACATTGCAGCCATATCACTTTCGGCTTTACTAATGGCGGTTTCTACTTTTCCAAAACTGCGGGCTTTTTCAAGAGCATCCGCTTTTCTGATGTAATTTTGAATTTTGTCGTAAAATTCTCCGGCATTAATACGGATTTTTTTTGCTGAACGAATGGCATCTTTTGCATTAGCGGCAATTTTTTCCGATTGAGCGGTTGGATTGGTGACTCCCTGGGTGTTGCTTAAAATGTTTTTTAGACAGGTGTCGAAAGCTTCTAAGTCGTGGGCGACGCCCATAGTGTATCGAGTTCCGGCAAAATATTCTCCTCCGTTTATTTTTCCCATGAGTTTTCTCGAATGAGTGTAGAGGCTGTTATTAGCTTCAATCTTTCGTCCAATTTCTGCTATTTTTTCAAATTTTTTGGGATCTGTTCCTTTGGAGAGTTCGATTATTTCTTCCATTTTGCTCATCATATCGGCCGCCTTTGATGAGTTCCATAACATTTTTACTGGAGTTATTGGAGCTTCGAAGGCAGATCTCCAAACAAATCTCCATTCATCACTAAGAGGGACTGCCGTTTTGAGGCCCCGATATAAAGCACTCTCGACTTTTAAAAAGTCTGCTTTATCATAGCCTATGGCCATTACTTTTAGAGTAGCTCTTACACTTTCACATCCGGCGTATCCTACGGCTAAAGTGGGTATTCCGGCTTTCAATACAGGAACTACAACGGGGCCGTCATTTTCATCGGAAAAGAGGTAATCAATACTTTTTAAGCCATCCATGGTTAATTGGGCGGCCTTTCTTGGAGCATAGGCTGCTCCGGTAACATAGACGAGTACTTCAAGGCTTTCTTTTACATGAAATTCGATTTTCCCTTTTTTGAAAAGATCTACTACTTCCGGTAAAGTTTTGAAAGCGTGAATAGGATCATCCAGAAGTGTTTCAATGATTTTGGGAGATATATATTCCCCTAGGGTAGCGGAGTGGGATCGATCAACATCAAATTTTTCATCGAGCCAATGTTGTGCTTTTTTTGCATTTCCCTTTTCCATTTCTAAAATTTCTTGACCAGCTTTTACTCCTTTTTCTACTGCCTGATCCATATCTTTTGTTTCCAGCATTGCTTTTGCTGTTGCCTTGATAGTGGTTCTTATGACAGCTCCACTTGCCTCTTGCGGCAATTTTGCCACGGCAATTTTGATGGCATTTGAGATGGAGTCATTGTCACTTATTTTCTCATTTTCCAAATAATCTTTTATTTTCGCAGCTCGATCGTTGTCACTTTGAGGATCATCGTAGAGTAAGGAAACTATTTTCGGAGTATATTCGCGTGCCGAAGCATAAAATAAGGTCAAAGCCGCACCTACGGCAGCTGCTTTAGCTGGATTTCGTACTATTTCAACCCCTGTTTTCCACCCTGTTTTAGCTGCTAAAAGAAAAGCTCTTCCGATGAGACCACGGCAAATCCAAAGTCCATTCATCGCGACCATTGCTTCGAGAGGATTTTCCTTTAACCATTCTGAAAGATCTCCCATGTTTTTCTCGGCGTTAAAATCTTCAAAAATTGCTTCGAGAATTGTTCCAAGTCCCGGAATTCCTTTTGCTTTTTCAATAATTATTCCTTTTGTTTCATCGATTTCTTTGCCGATTTTGCTTAAGAGTTCCCCTCCGACACCTTCTTTCCCATCTTTTACAAAAAATAAGTAAAAACCGGCATTCATGAGTCCTTTCATGCCGATCCACTTATAAAGGAGAAGCATAGTACCTCCCTCCGCCGCTATTTTTGCAAGGGTCGCTGGATCTTTCAGATCGATTTTTAAATCGGTCGCAATTTGAGTGAGGCTTATGTTTTGGAGCCAATCGGGAAGGTGTATGTTATGCTCTTTTAAAAATCCTTTGACCCGGTCGATGGTTTTGGTGAATCCTAATTTTTCATCTAATCCGTCGACGGTTTTTCCTACTGTTTCCATAACTTTACCGGCTTTTACTTTTTCCCATAATAATGCTCCAAGATCTTTTATTTTTCCCTGTTTTAAAAGAGTTTTAGCTTGTACATACTCTTCTTTGGTAAGGTGAAAGGCGTCTTTTATGGCATCTCCTACTTTTTCCGCACCCAGTACGACTCCTGCCGTTATAAAACCAACAAT
>CAYSYL010000132.1:0-2203 GCA_964435355.1 uncultured Candidatus Peribacteria bacterium
GCAGGACCCTACGCCGTTGAAAAACTGGCAATGTATAACCTCACCGATTCGTCCAATATTCTCAATTCCCATGCTTGAATTCCAACGAAGGAAGTCCCAATCAACCCACGGAACATTCCCCAAGCAAATGCTTGCCGTATTGGGTATAGACTGACAAAACTCAGTCGAAGTTTCCATACACTCGGCGAATACTGCCGAGGCTAGTTTCATACCAACGTCTACAGCGTTCACAAAAACCTCCGGCATTTCATAAAGATTTTGTGCGCACGTTGCTATAGTTTTTTGGCATCCATCGATGAGAGGAACGATTTCGAGTAAGGATTCGGTTGAATCTTGGTTCCATGGAAGCACTGGAGTTCCATTTATCCATGAATATACACAATACCCGGACACCACTAATCCACTCGCCGCAAAAAAGCCGCCTCCAATTTTTAATAGGGTTTTGTCTAATTTATTCCATTTTTTCGACGACATATTATTTATATAAGAGGGGTCATCATTTAATGAATCGAATGTCGTTGAGAAATTTGCAGTGGGAGCCTCTTCATCATCATTTACAGAACTTGTCTCAGTAAAAATGTATGAATATGATGTAGTAGTTGGAAAATCTTCATCAGAAGTAATAGAACTGGTTGTTGCACAAGTTGGAATGAGCACGGCTAACCCCAAAATCAAATTCAAAAGATGTCTCATGATCCAAAAATCTTTCCATAATGATGAAAGAACGATCCTGCAAATGAGAAGAAATATCTCGCTGCCTCGCCCCAAAAAATGAACATTCTCACATTTAAATTATTTATTAACAAATTGTCAATAGTTTTGTGGTTAAGGAAAAAGACTTTGTGCTGGCACTGTCAACGGCTTTGTCGCATCTGTTGAGGCATTACCTTTTTGATAAAAATAAGACGCTTTGAAAGCCGCAGAAATAATAGGTTTTCATTTTTCCTGTGGCATCACTTTCGGCCATTTTTTTACAGGTGCGCCAGCACCGAGAGATTCACTTCTTTCTTTTTTTTGAAAAAAAATTATTGAGCGCTTTTCTTTTCTTTTTCTTTTTCTTTTTAACTTCTTCGTGATGAATCGAATTATCTTCTCTTATAAAAGCAAGAAACCCGAAAAGTTCTTCCCCATTATCTCCCGTCTCAACAACGTTGGACCGAGAAGTTGAAATTTTCATTTCATTTTTATGATAAAATTCCTTAAGAGCAGGATCATTATCAAGGTTTATGGCAGGAAGGCTATAATTTCTCTTAATTGTTATCTTTTTTATGACATTATCAGAATGTTCATGATTATAAGAAGCGTGTGTGACGGATAAGGAGTACGATAACATAAATACACCAAATATAAAATTCTTCATGTTTTTCCCTTTCCTCTAAAAAAGTTTATATTTATTAACCATATCCAAAAAGTGAGATGATTTTCTTTCTCAAAATAGGTCATCTTTTCTGACTTTATCATATCCCCATATTAAACCTTTTCATGATGTTCCAGAATCAGCTGTTCCAGACGCTTTCTCCTGTCTTTAGATGCTTTTGAAGCATACAGTTGCAATGAGATTAAAGCAGTCGTTGATAGACCGATAACCGTTTGAGCGGTCTCTAAACAGGTCTTCGTTTTTTCGTCCAGACCGCCTAAAGAAGTCAACCCCGCTATAAAGGTTGTTGCAACGGAACCAACCATGGAACCAAAGCCGAACCAACCTTCTGAAATGATCCAAAAATCACGGGCACAACGAAGATAATTATCTGCACATCCGGAAATATCTTCGTCCATGTCTACGCGTTGATCCATTAAATTATTAGTCCCCTTCAGACTCGTAATATCTCCATCCAGTATTTCTTTTTCTGAAAATATGGGTAATTCTTTTTCAGATACATTAAAAGAAGCATTTAAAGATAATAAACTACATATACACAAAAAGAACATGGCGAGAGTTTTTTTGGTTTTTAACATATCGGCCTCCATTTTCTAAAATTCATAACCTTGATTGATAAGTATTTTTGGGGTATTCAGGTTTTGAATTTGACAAAAGTTTCCTAACAAATAGTTAACGACAGAGGTTCTGACACTTGACCTCCGTTCACTCCTCAACTGGCGCTGTTGCAAAAAATTTCATAATTTTCATAAGTCATTGTTATTTAACGAAATGTCATATAGGCATTTATATTGTTTATCAAAGGCTTAGTTGTCAAACTCTGAA
>CAYSYL010000133.1:0-2195 GCA_964435355.1 uncultured Candidatus Peribacteria bacterium
ATGGGAAAACTCCCGATGAGATTGAACCTAAGAAGGCTGCCCAGGCTTTGAAGAAAAGATTTCAAGGTTCACGCATGAATTTTACCGAAGTCTTCACCATTATATTGGCGGAAGATGGAAAACTTGAGCCTCGCACCAGTCTGCCCTATGAAGCTGCCGATACTGTGGCCGAATATTCGCAACGGGGCTGGAATGCTTTTTGGGCTACCCGTGAAGGATTGGGATGGATGCGAAGTCTTTATGTAAAAGCCAGAGGACGCGACGTTGATCCCTCCACGGTGACGGAAGAAGAGGTGAAGGAGTATGCCGAAAAAGTTTTCATTCCGCGACTGGATAACAGTCTTCAAAATGATACGGACCTTCCGGCGTTTATTGAGGGTAAGTTCGGTACTGATTCTGCCCGGGAATTTAAAAATGCTCTCATGAGTTCTGATGTGAATCCGGCCCATCCTTTGATCAAATCTCATGTGAATGAGAATGACTCGATGTACTTTATCAGCGAAGTGGATCTGACGAAAATAAAAGGAGATCCGGCGAGCGCCCATGGCCTTGCCTTTTTGGAAGCGGAACAGGCAGCCATGAAGTTTTTGTCTGCCAAATATCCTGCTGAAGCGAAGGCAAACCGATTATCTTATCTGATCGATAAAGGAAATTATGTGGGAGTTACGACGGCTAATCCTCCTCCTCCAAAATTCAGACTGATGGGACGGATGGATATTGCCGGCAGTCGGGCGTATGCCGAAAAGCTTTCAGGGAAAGCTATTCTCGGCCGTCCTGAAGAACCTGGCGTTGAACTCCTTACCGATAAGACTCCTCTTGTATTTACGGATTTACAACCTTGGGAACAAAACCGCCTGCGGGTTCGATTTTTGCTGAGTAACCATCAGAATGGAGAAATGCAGAAAGTGTGTGACTGGTACAAGCGGGAGTATGCCGGCAAAGATATGGCCGTTACCACGGTTCGCGCAAAATTAACGAATGAGTCCGATACGGTGACCAGTGAACGGATTATCAAAGAGTTGGGGCTCACTCAAAAACAGGATCTGGCGGAAAGAGTTCCTCTCTATCGTGTCGAAGAACCGCAGATTGCGGCGATAGAAAAAGAGGCGGCTCTTAACTTTAAAGATGCAAAAACGTATGCCCGATTTATCGAGTATGCTCGGCGAAATAGCGGTGATCTTATCCGGCTCGCCATTTTGGGTGATAAAAAAGCGCTCGAAACGGTTTCACCGAATCATGCCAATGATCAAGACTGGCTGAAAACGGTGAAAAAACTCTACAAAGAAGAGTGCGAACGATTTATTGAAGATATGAAAAAAGGAACGGTTGACTTCGTATAATTTTACCCATCATGCCAAACCCCAACGTACAACGCGAGCCTATTATGTCTGAATTTCCTGATTCGGATGATAAGGATTTGTCGTTACCCGAAAGTACCGGTGTCGATCCCTTACGAGAGAAAATAAAAGCGCTCGTTTCTACCGGTGTTACCTCCCTCGATCATGTTGCGGTCACGAGCGAAGCCCGTGAAGCGGTTTTGGAATTACCTCTTCATGAAGCTCTTAAGCTGATGTCAGGATCTTTTACCGGACTGCTCGGATTTCAGCGTCTCGATATGAGAAATGTTGAAGAGGCTCTCCGGGAAAAACTTGGAAAAGAAACGGTGCATTTTAACAATGCCAATGATATGGAAGCGCTGGTAGATGCTCTTACGGAAGGGTTTGAACATTCCGAAAAACTTCCACCGGGCACGATGCCGGATATGTCAGCTTTAATGCAAGAGGTAAGTCCCAGTGGTGAAGCAGTGGCTCATGTCGAAAGATTTTTAGCACCTCTCATGGCGGCGGCTACAGCATTTCTTGCCGGATGTGGAGAACCTGATCGATTGAGGACGGCGACGGGGAAGGTTGGCTTTGAAATGACGGGTCCTATTCCTCATGACTCAACCCCTTACCAGATGAGTGAAAGCATTAACCTCGGGATTATGCAGACCAGTTGGCATTACATGGCTACCATTGTGGCTATGACGTTACCGTACGCAACTCTTGCTTTCGTACCGGAAACTTTTACCGGGAAAAATGAGCGAAAAATCGAATCTACCATTTTGGGGGGAGCATTCCTAACAAATTTAGCTGTTTCACTTGGTTTAAACGTTCATGATCCCATATGGTCGGCTGCCATATGTAACCTTGCTC
>CAYSYL010000134.1:0-1464 GCA_964435355.1 uncultured Candidatus Peribacteria bacterium
TTTTGCGCTGGAGGGCCACAGGTTTAGATAAGTGAAGTAATATGGGAGTCCCGCCACAGCGGGATAAACTCCGCTCAGTTGGTTCAGAGCATCGCGCGCTTATTGCGCGGGAGGGCCACATGTTGAGAAAAGAGAAGTAAAAAGGGAGTCCCGCCAAAGCGGGATAAACTCCGCTTAGCTGGTTCAGAGCATCCCGCGCTTATTGCGCGGGAGGGCCACAGGTTTAGATAAGAGAAGTAAAATCGAATATTTGTTGGGATTAGCTAAGACACCTATAGGCGACTTTATTACTTCCCAGTATATAACCGTCGGCCCGGAAGATACCGTACGACAAGTCATAAATAGGGTAAAAAAAGAGACGGTCGATTTTTCATACTTATACTACATTTATGTAGTGAATAAAGAAAATCAGTTGATTGGCGTTGTGAATTTGCACGAACTTCTTCTACAGGATCTCGAAACCCAGATGTATCGATTCATGGTACAAAATGTCGTTGTTGTTCACTTGACAACTCCCGAAGAAATTGCCATAAATAAGATGATCAAATATCGTCTTCAAGCACTGCCAGTTACCGGCAGAAACAAGAAAATTCTTGGTATAGTGACAATAGATGATCTTGCTGAATTTATAAAAACTCAATCTGAATGAAAACAACCAGTTTATTGAGTAGGGTAATAATATTTTTATCTGTACTTGGCCCCTCTGTCATAGCTACTATGGCCGGAAATGACGGTGGAGGTGTTATTACTTACTCACTCGCCGGAGCCAAATTGGGTTATGCGGCCCTTGCCACTTTGCCCTTTTTGACTTTACTTTACGGTATAACTCAGGAGATGGGATCACGTA
Organism: uncultured Candidatus Peribacteria bacterium; assembly: GCA_964435355.1. Taxonomy (GTDB): domain Bacteria; phylum Patescibacteriota; class Gracilibacteria; order UBA1369; family UBA1369; genus CAYSYL01. The sequence goes on from CAYSYL010000134.1 coordinate 848, forward strand.
TCGCGATTGTAACGGGAAAAGGTCTGGGTGATCTTATAAGAGAGATGTTCGGTGTCCGCACGGCTATAGTGATCTTCTTTCTCATTATAATCGCCAATTTCGGAACTTTGCTCACCAATATAGCTGCGCTGAAAACTTCCGCCGAAATGTTGGGCGTCCCGGCTATTCCATTGATTGTGATTTCTATAATTCTTACATTTCTTCTCATTACCCGCACTAAATACGAAAAAAGCCAGAGAGTATTTCTTATCGGAATGATATTTTATCTCGCTTATGTTTTTTCAGCTATAAAAGGAAAGCCGGATTGGGGCGAATCGATGAAGAGTTTGTTTATACCTAAGGGTAACATTTTTTCTAAGGACTCACTAATAATTTTAATTGCCATTGTCGGTACAACCATAACTCCCTGGGGACAATTCTTCGTACAAAGTTATATGAAAGACAAAAAAGTACCGGTTTTACGTCTGGGTTATGCTAAGTTTGAAGCATTTTTTGGTGCATTTCTTTCGAATTTTTTTACTTTTTTTATCATGTTGGCAACGGCCGCTACATTGTATATAAATCATATTCCACTTAAATCCGGTGAGCAAGCTGCTATGGCAATCAAGCCGTTCGCC
>CAYSYL010000134.1:1474-2010 GCA_964435355.1 uncultured Candidatus Peribacteria bacterium
GGTCTTCTTAATGCTGCAATCATCGGTATGACTATTGTTTCGCTTACATCGGCTTATGCATTTACCGAATTTTTCGGTTTTGTCGGCTCGCTCGACGAGCCATATATTAAGGGTAAAACTTTCTATACTATCTTTTTGTTTAATATTATCGTCGCCGCACTCCTCGTAGTTACTCCTTATTTCCCATTGTTTACCATAGTACTTTATACCCAGTCTCTCAACGGTATTTTGTTGCCGGTATTTTTTTACTACATACTAAGGATTATAAACAACAAGGAAATAATGGGTAAATACACTAATAGCTTTTTTTATAATGCGGTCGCATATGGAGCATCCGTTCTCATAGTTATCGCCTCGACGGTTACCATATTCGCAAGTCTTTTTGGATCATAAACGGGCGATTTTTTGATATAATAATACAATGAAAAGTCTAATCGTCGTCTCCGACTGCGTTTCCGACCCATTAGCGACTCAAGAAATCGCAACCGCCGTACAAGGATTCCTGAAAGACTCCAACGGTGCCAATATTCGCTTCG
>CAYSYL010000135.1:0-2005 GCA_964435355.1 uncultured Candidatus Peribacteria bacterium
GTGCTATCCCCGATACAATTCCACACAGGGATGGAGGCATTATTTTCAGTGCAGGTTGTAACAGTAGGAGCGTCCTGACAAGTTTTTTTACAATGCTCTTCAATATCACTATAAGAACTCATACTTGATCCTCTCCAGCAGGCTCGTGTCACAGAACCATCGGACTCTTCTCGTTCAACCGGATACCCAAAATCTGCGCATTCAGCAACGATTTTGGCATCTACACAACCCCCATAATTCAAAAAGCATTTTTCTCCGCTTCCCCTTTTACTGTCTTGAAAAAACAGTTTAAAAACAGCCCCTTCTGGACAAAGGCTTTCGACTGGGGCATCAGGTGCCACTTTCCCGGCATCAATACAAACCGGAATAGTATTCCACCATCTCTCTTCAAACCCTTCCGGACACCCGTCACAATCGAAAATACCTCGCATTGGAGTAGTTGAAACACTTCCTTCTTGAACAGTATTCATTAAAGCTTGACGCGTCTGATCGGCAATTGCTGGTTCAGCTATGTGAGGATTGGGCTCTCCTCCACCACAACCGGCTAATACAGGCAAAGAAGCTGCTAATAATAGTTCGCGAGTGTTCATAAGAAAATAATGAGGATAATTAAAAATAGAACACAATTTTAAACTAGTCAATAATTTTTCGCCAACTTTGATCACCAAGAACTTCATCTTGAAGATCGAACATGATTTTTCGCTCTTTCAACTCCTCGTGATCATAGCCAAAAATATGAAGAAGCCCATGAACAAATAAAAACTGCAATTCTTCTTCAAGTGTTTTTTTATGCTCCTTGGCTTGTCGCTCAGCTGTCTCGACAGAAATAATAATCTCTCCGACAAGTGGTAGAGGTAAACGAGCAGATTTTACAGGCCATAAATCAGGTGAAACTTTGAGCATATCTTTTTGCTGTTCGGCTTCGAAATAACTAAGTGAAACCACATCCGTTGGCTTATCATAGCCTCTATATTGATGATTGATTTTTTGTATTGTTGCATCGTCACATATATGGAGTTCTACCAATCCTCCCTTCATTTTATCTTTCAGATGATTTTTTTTTGACAAAAGAGTAATGCCCCTTTTTAAAAGAGGAAGAAAAGGGGTGGATTTAAAGGGCCTCCCTGAACTATTGGAGAAGGAAAGGTGATAAGGAAAGGCCATTTTTAATAATTATGAAGCAAAATCGAAAACTACACTCTTCTATTTTCCACGCACGAAGTATATTGATCCAAAATCTCATAGGCAACAATGCCAAAAGCGGTAGCGACATTCAGTGAACTGGCCCGTCCCAGCATAGGAATGGAAACAGTCATATCAGCTAATTCCATCACTTCATCACTCACTCCCTCAACTTCATTACCAATAACAAGAGCCATTGGGAAGGGGTATACAGCTTTTTTGTAATGTTGACTCCGTTCCGCTAGTTCAAGAACGCAAATCAGGACCCCACTTTTTTTAAGTTGTAAGAGGATATCGTATGAAGAACGCTGATACTCCCAGGGCACGACGGAAGTCGCACCTAAAGCGACCTTATCGATTTCAGGCCGTGGTGGTATGGGAGTAATACCTGAAAGATACAATTTTTTAGCCAACATAGCATCGGCGGTCCGGAAAATAGCTCCGACATTATGGCTACTGCGGATATTATCAAGAACCACATGAACAGGAGTTCGAGCCATTTTTCGAACCTGACCAATAGTCGGTTTAGAAGCTTGGAGTTCTGGATGACTCAATTTTTTGAACATTCGAAGAAACATCGTTATTTAAAGCCGAAGGTGCTTTTGGTAAGTTCATCAACTTTTTCGTTCGATATATCATGAGTTCAAGTTCCTCAACCGTAACAGGCTCATCGGGCCTAAACTGGTCATCTTGAACTATAATCCCGTTATCTAGAGCGAAATTGACATACCGGGGGTACCACCACATTTCGGGCTTTTTCCCATCAATATCTTTGAAAGGGGTCGTGTCATCTCCCTTTATTTCAAATTTTTCTTTCCACGCC
>CAYSYL010000136.1:0-1991 GCA_964435355.1 uncultured Candidatus Peribacteria bacterium
TCCGTCACCAAATCGGCAGAAACAAAAAGCCCTTTTTCATCCCGATTAATTTTTTCAATTTTTCCAATCGGAATTCCGGATGGAAAAATACGGTCTAAACCTGAAGTGACAACGACATCTTTTTCATGAAGTTCGTCCGAATATCCCAAATACTCCATTCTTGTCACCCAATATTCTCTGCGAAGCCCAAGATTTTTGCGCTGTCCATGAACCAAACCTCTCGCACCGCTCGGTCTTATTTCTCCGTCAACCGCAGATGACGGATCTGTCAACAACAGAACCATCGCATCCGTTGAATTGGCTTTTGCCACTACCCCTACAATTCCCTCCAAAGCGATCACCGCCTGTCCTTTTTTAATTCCATCCTGACTCCCTTTATTAATCAAAACACTTTTTATTCCCTGAATGGCATCAAAAGAGATAACCTTTGCTAATTCTGACTGATAAGAGCTCTTTTCTATAAAATTATGGAGAGCATTCAGTCTATCAAAATTGATTTTAATTTCTTCTAATTCAGATAGTTTATACTTTAATTGTTTATTCTCTTCTTTTAACCTTTCAATTTCTGAGATCTCCTCTTTTTTACTAGAAGAGTGAAAAAGTGAAAAGAGTGGAGTCAAGACAAAATGAATTCCTTTGTCTTGTAAGTGAGCAATCGGCGGATAAAACCTGCTTAAAATCAACAAGACAACCAATATAAAATAAATTGGCGGAACTGAAAATTTTTTAGGACGGTTGCGTCCGAAAACCATGAGGAAAAAGCCTTTTAAAAATGGTTATTTTTTTTAAAACCTGGGGACAAAAACAAGGAATCAGAATTTTGAACTTCTTAATTAAGAGTAATTCCCTTAAGACGATCAAGCTGATCAAGCGCTTTTCCAGTTCCTAATACAACGGTCGAAAGAGGGTCGTCGGCAATCGTCACTCGTAAACCGGTCTCTTCGTGAATCAATATATCAAGATTTTTAAGTAAAGCTCCTCCACCCGCTAAGGTAATCCCTTTATCGATAATATCTGAAGCAAGTTCAGGAGGTGTATTTTCCAGAGCAATTTTGATTGTTTCAAGTATTATATGGGTAGGCTCCGCAATCGCCTCACGGATTTCATCTCCATTGACCGAAAGAACTCTTGGAACTCCTGCAATTAAATCTCTTCCTTTAATTTCTAGAGTTTTTGTTTCTCCACTTGGATAAACATTTCCAATGGAAATCTTAATCATTTCAGCAGTTCGTTCTCCAATTAAAAGATTATATTTTCGTTTGATATACTGAATGATACTTTCATCCATTTTGTCACCCGCAACCCTGACCGATTGTGAAAAAACAATTCCTGCCAGAGAGATAACTGCTACTTCAGTAGTTCCTCCACCAATATCAACGATCATATTTCCTGTTGCTTCAGTAATCGGAAGTCCTGCTCCAATAGCCGCAGCCATCGGCTCTTCAATTAAATAGACCTCTCGTGCGCCCGCGCACTCCGCCGACTCACGAACCGCTCTTTTTTCAACCTCTGTAATTCCGAAAGGAACACAAATAATAATACGTGGACGAACCAAGGTTTTTCTTTTGTGCGCTTTACGAATAAAATAGCGAAGCATTGCTTCGGTAGTTTCAAAGTCGGCAATTACTCCATCTTTCATCGGACGAATTGCTTCAATATTTCCTGGAGTTCTACCGAGCATCTCTTTTGCTTCCATTCCAACGGCGAGAACTCTTTTTCCCCCTTTGGCATCTTTTTGAACAGCAACGACGGATGGTTCAGCACAGACAATTCCTTGTCCTTTGGCATAAACCAATGTGTTGGCAGTTCCCAAATCGATGGCAAGATCATTTGAAAAAAAACCAAATATATTATCTAAAATCAATGGATTACCCTCGCTTTTTTAATGTAAAGGTTTTAAGAAAATTTATTACAATTTATTGCAAGAATATAAAAATTTTAACACTTCATTATTTCTCGAGGCAAGGAGAATTCTGAACTACCTAGATAAA
>CAYSYL010000137.1:0-1990 GCA_964435355.1 uncultured Candidatus Peribacteria bacterium
GTTCTTTAGCTATGTCGGCCTCCATATCCGCATGAGCTTTCGCTCGCGCCTCATAGGTTTTCACAAGTGTTTCAATAGTTGGTTTTGCCATAACCGCTTCCATATCCATCTTCGATTCAATAGCAGAAGTTACCGCGGCAATATGATCAGGAAGCGTCCCCACCTTCCAGTCAGTATCGACAATCTCTCGAATTTTGGCATTGCCGACCTTCTTCTCAATACCAGCCTTAAACAGGTAGTTCCGGTATCGAAGCAAATCTTTCAAGGACATTTTTTTGAGTTCAGCTCGAATTTTGGCATTGTCAGCCCATAAGTCCAATCCCTGCAAACGACCGAAAGCCTTGTCATCGGAGGCATGAATAAGAGTCAAGATTTTTTTTGCCGTATAAACACCCTTTGGTTCCGAAGAGAAAAGTTCCCGGACTGAACCCCAAAACGAAGGAGCATGATGCTGTTTCCCGGCCATCATCTCAGCAGCTTCGGCATTGCTGACCTGACGCTGGAACTCAACATTATTCGCCTTCGCCAGGGCTTCCTGTGTTTTTTTATAGCAGACAGCGAAAAGTTCCCCTTTATCTTTATCCTTAAAATGATGATCCAATTCATAGCGGAAAAGCTCCTGAATAAAAACGGCAGGGGGAAGATGTTGAAATTGTGAAAATGCCCCCGAAAGATCAGAAAAGAATTTTTTATCCTGTTTTAAAGTTGGGGTATGAAACAAAACCGTTTCCATTTCTGAACGAATTCTTGATTTTTTTTCAGGAGCAGCTCCTGCTGCTGCTTGAACGGGAATAACGTCGTCAACCCTATCGTTAGAAGCTTTTTCAGCACATTCTTTTAACATCTTTAATTGAGGAGGAAGAGTAGCTCCATCACCTTTTGCAGCCTTAAAAGCTTGAAGTAATTCATGAATTTTCCCTCGGTAGGCCTCCTCAGAATCTAAAATTTTATCAACCCTTTCCTGACGTTTAGCAATATGAGCTTCTAATTGATTTACGTTATCTTTATTGGTATTAACGTATTTCCCCTGAGGATCATTTTTACTTCTTGTTTCATGAAGATTCATCTGGGCACGATAGATAGTGTTATGTAAATCATCAGCGGCTGTATAAGCTTTTTTCACATTATTAAAAGCAGCAGATACTTCCGTAGTAAGAGTTTTCAATTTACTCATTGCCTCAGAATTTTCTGCTCCCTTCAATCGATTATTTTTCGTCTCTTCCAGGTGGGCTTTAAACTCCTCCAATTTCCCGCTACGTTCCGCTTTTTCAAAAGATTCCTTTAGTCGGGCAACAGCTTCTAAGGCTTCCGTATCCAGTCCCACCTCATGTTCACCTGTTTTTTTTGGTCGAATAAGTCTTGTTTGTATACCTTTTCCAAGAATATCTTCAATAGCCAACTGATAAATATCTCCATGCTCCTTTTTTAAAGTATCCACAAATTTATAAAGCGTTCGGGGGTATAATCGATCCCCGCTGGCAAGACTTTCGGCCGATTCACCCTTGGTCTGTTTCAACTTAATAAGCGTATCGAGCGCCTCAGAATGATCAAAAACATAACGGGTGCCAGGGCCGGAATTAATATCCTTCAAACCTTCCAGTTGGGCAATCGTAGCATTGGAAATAAAGCTGTCGACCGAAGCCGCGGAACTGACGGTTACCATTCCCAGCGCTTTACCGACAGCTTCCAGTTCTTTGGTCGTGCATTTTAAAAGAACCTCTTCCCGTATTCGGCGAGTCAGATGTTTTTCCATATCTTTCGACTTTTTCCCCTTCACCTCCAGCCTTTTCATTTCGAACTCCTCTTTAATAGAAGGAGATTTCAAAATCCTGATGGGATGAAACTTCTGCTTTAAGAGTTTCTGACCAAAAAGTTTGGCCTTGTCTAAAAGTGATAATTTTTCATAGGCGATCTCATTATCGCGTTTCATAACATGGGCTACTCTTCCTTCATGAGTCACTTCGGTAGCCGCAACGTTGGGGTATTCATG
>CAYSYL010000138.1:0-1958 GCA_964435355.1 uncultured Candidatus Peribacteria bacterium
GTCTAGCTCAGCTTGAGATAAAATTTCTTTGCCTACCAAAGATTCAAACATAAAGTTTTGGAGAGAAAAATACTAAATTAATCCAGTGAATCCATTAAACTGGTCGTAAATATATTCGAAGTTTACTAAAAAAGAAATATATTATTATAAACATCAATTACAAAGCGATGACAAAAACCGAAAATATTGGCTCAGTTTGACAAGAGATATTCAGAATTTCTCATCCTGCCCCGCAGCTAACGTAAGAGCTCCAACATTCTCTTTGGTGAAAAACCCTTCATACTCGTCACAACGCTGGATATATTCAGTAATTAAGTAGGAAAACTGTGATGATTTCGAGAAAATTTGTTTCAAACCCTCCTTGCAGGAGCCAACAACATGAAGCAGGAACTCTTTTTCGGCTTTTTTTAGTTGATCGACGACAAAATCCACATTTTGATAATCGTCTTCAGGTTTACCATAAAGCCCATCAGTGACGGCATAGGCGATATGGTGCATACGTCGGCCGTAACTGCGAACGAACTCTTCCGTAGGGGAGGGCAGCCCAACAATATGATTGACATAGTATGGTGTATTGTTAGCGGTAAAAACTTTCGCCGGGCTACGGGTTTCAGGAACTTTTTTAATATTCCTCGTAATATTCGTAGAAGAGTTTTGATCAGTGATATCGTACGCTCCCCAGAAATAATAGGAAGAAAGAGTGAGGAACTCTAAAATGGCATGTTCGCGATCATGGCAAAAAACGCGAGTGGCAAGATGATCAATGGGTTGAATATACTGATCTATCATGAGTTTTTTCTGAAGAGTTTTCATAGATCGAAAAAGTTCCAGCTCTTCAGAGTTCAGCATTAAATCACCGATTTTTTCATATTCAGGGGCTGCCTTTCGTGATTGGACATACCCGGTCTGGTTCCAAGTAAAAAGAGAAGGCTGCGTCCAATGGATGTAATGAGGAGAAGCGTTGGGAGGTAGAGCTAAGGTGAATTTTACACCTTGAATTTCCAGCTTTTTAACCGTTTCAGTTAAATCATTTACCTCTAAAACTTCCCCAATATAACGAGTATAGGGTTTTAGCTTTCCTTTGGGTGAAAACTGATTAAGATTCCATGTCAGGTTCACAGCGGAACGTTTAATTTCTCGAATCAATAAATCGGGACTGTCTTTTGAAATACGCATGAGATAATATCGATAGATGTCATCTTCAAAAGCACGCTCGAAATGGTAAGGCGTCATAAGACAAAGTTCGGCGATGTAACCTCTTGAGGCTCCGGGGTCTACCTCAACGACAATAGTGACAATTGAACCTATATTTTTACTTAATCCCGACGTGTCTCGACTGGTGTATATCTTAAGGAGGTACTCTTCGAAATACTCTGAATTTTTCTTATCACCATACCTTTTATAAGGCTGTCTCGTGTCAGTTTTTTTTATTTGCATAGATAAGTCATAAAAAGTGCCTATTATGTAGCATAATTTTAAAGACAAGAAAACAGATCGAATCAATAGATTAAATTCTTGATGATTCTTGCAAATAATAAAGCATTAACCTATGGTAAGCAGGTCTTCACTATGAAACATGACCACCACTTTTAAAGAAAAGGTTTACGAGATAGTCGCACAAATTCCTAGAGGCGAAACACTTACGTATAAAGAAGTGGCAATACGGGCAGGAAATCCAAAGGCGGCACGTGCTGTTGGCAATATATTGAATAGAAATAGGAATCCAAAAGTTCCTTGTCACCGAGTCATACGATCAGACGGGAAAATTGGAGGGTTTGCTTTTGGGAGTGCTAAAAAGGTAAATCTTTTGATGGAAGAAAAAGGTATAAAAAAAGTATAATCAAGTGCTACATTATAGTTTTATCGATGGAGCCGGAAATACAAGTAATCTTTTTTCAGTATTGTTTTTATACTTTGCAGCGAGCATAAGAGTTAAAACAGTTGAGGCAGTATGAAGC
>CAYSYL010000139.1:0-1836 GCA_964435355.1 uncultured Candidatus Peribacteria bacterium
AAAACCTTTTGAGCTTTTACTTTTTTTACTCCCTCCATAAAAAAAATAAAAGCTATACCTGTGCAAACTATACCTATAAACAGGAGCTGCCACCACGAGGAGACAATAACAGCTGTTTGAAATCCCTTAAGCGAGAATAAAAACATTAGACTAATGATGGCATATTGCCAAAAAGCGACATAGTACCCAGATTTTTTCTGCAAAATAGGTTTTGCCGTAAGAGCCATAGCAGCATAAAAGAAACCTGATCCTAGTGCCATAATATTTCCCAAAATATTTTTGGCCTCAAAAGAAAAAGTTTGAGGATTTAATATAAAAATTATTCCAACAAGAGTTAAAAAGATTCCAATATAGGTTCTTTTTTCAATATGTTCTTTAAGAAATATTTTAGCCAAAAAGACTGAAAATATTGGTGCTGTATACAGAAGAAATACCGCATTTGAAACTGAAGTATTAATAATCGACTGGAAATAGAGGAATATGGATAACCCTTGAAAAACACCTACCATTAAGGTTCGAAAAGGATAAACTGGTGTAAGTTCCTTAAAATTTCTTTTAAAAATTATAACTAAAAAAATAAATATACTTCCAATAAATGCTCTAAAAAAAACAATAGTGGTAACATCTAAATTCGGTACTAATCTAACAAATACGCCAACAATACCCGCAAAAAATGAGTAGAGTATTAATTGTATATAGCCTTTTTGCTCTTCGGATATAGTTTTCATAGTTTGGATCATACTACATTATTTCGTTATTGGAAAAACTAGAGTCTTTTCAATGGACAGGAAGTAATGAGGCTAATATAAACAATAGCGTGGTTGACAGGATTTGAAGATTAAGAGGTTAAATTTTTCGAGAATAGAGAGATTTCGATTTGAGTACATAAAGGAAAAGAGGTCTAAGTAGCCTTGAAGGTACTTTTTCCATACACCGTGATGAATGGTGCGAATAACGCCTTTGAGCATGCTCCAGACGCCTTCAATAGTGTTGGTATGAACATGCCTCCAAGCAAATTCTCCTTTGGAATGGTTCACCGTGTGATGAATATAACGATGATTTAGATTGTTGTATGTGCTCAAGCTATCAGTACAAACCATGCTCCCTTTTTCAACATACTTCCGGTGAGGAAAATAGAGTGAGATATCTGATCGATCCTGAATCGGAAAAAGTTTCAATTTGCCTTTTCGTTCAACAATTCCAAGCAGAATTTGCTGATTCTTCTTCTTTGAAATCCAGGCTTCGTCTGATTCGCAAATACCTTTTAGTGTTCCTTCAAACCGATCATTTTCCAATGATTTTCTAATCTTCCGAAGCATTTTCAAAGCCGTTGGATATGAGACTTCTATGTTCCTTCCAAGTTCTGCCGCTGAAAGTGATCCAGTTGATTCCAGAAGTATCATCAGCCCATACATCCATTTCCAGAGTGAAACCTTGGTTTTCTCGAAGATGGTGCCAGTTATGTCAGTGAAGGTTTTCATACAGTTCTCGCAAAAGTATCGTTTAATTCCATTTTTGAAGACTTCATGTGTTCGAATATTATTTATACATCCGCAGTATGGACAGTATATTCCCGCTTTCCACCGCTGTTTCCGAAGTGTTTGGACTGCTAGGTGATTGTTTTTGATTATTGAGAATTTCTTTGGTATTTTTTTCATAGAGGGTGGTTAGTGAGTTTTAGCGCTCTGTATTCTACTCGAATACATTTCTAACCACGCTCTTCTTTATATTAGCCGACTTCAGGGAAGTGTACCACCCTCCTTCTTAATACGACCTACTCTAAAAGAAAATAATTCCGGAATTCCTAGAGGTTTTATGGGTTTTCGCTTGAATAAT
>CAYSYL010000140.1:0-1817 GCA_964435355.1 uncultured Candidatus Peribacteria bacterium
AGCGTTTTTGCCAACGGTGGTATTAAACATGACCCTGTCATCATTACCCGTGTTGAAAATTCCGAAGGTCAGGCTTTGGAAGAATGGAAGCCGGATGCCGGGAAAGAGGTGATAGATCCCCAGATTGCCTTCCTCATTAACAGTATCTTATCGGATACGTCCGTTCGCCTTCATGAGAATCTTACCATTCCCGGGCATGTCAATGCGGCGAAAACAGGAACCAGTAATGTGAAAGATGCCAGAAATAATTATTATCCTCACGATTTATGGACCATGGGATATACTCCTACTCTCGTAACGGGGGTGTGGGCCGGAAATAATAAAGATGACGAAGGGTATATTTCCGTGTATGCCGATGGTATTAATGTCGCGGCTTCGATTTGGAAAAAATTTATGGTGGAAGCACTGAAAGGGACTCCCTCGGAACCTTTTCCTAAGCCTCCAACCATTCAGGAAAGAGCTATTTCCAAAGTTTCGGGAAAACTTGCCGGTCCCAATACTCCCGCCAATCAAGTCGTATCCGCTTATTTTGCCGATTTTGCTGTTCCAACCGATGTGGATGAGAGTAATGCCACAGTGCGAGTTGATACTAGAAATAATAAACTCGCCAACGAGTATTGTCCCCCTGAATATGTGTCGGATAAATCGTTTTTGAATATGCATGATATTGGAGATAATCCGGAATGGGAAAAAGGAGCTGTGGACTGGCTTACTTCCGACAAGTGGCAGGAAGCCCGTCAGGCATGGGTTCAAACTCATATCGGAGAATTGGGATCCAATATTGCCATAGGGGCTATCCCTATTGTTGAATCTGATCTTTGTCGTCCGGAATTTCTTGCCAAAAAGCCTACTATTTCAATACTTGAGCCGAAAGACAAGGAGTCCGTTCCAGTGGGAGGGACGATTAAGGTTACGGTGGATACTGATGCTCAATTGGGTGTTGATAAAGTGGAATTTTATCTTGATGGTCAGCTTCGTTACTTCGATAACGATATTCCTTATGAGGCATCTATCAGACTACCGAAAGTGGAATTGGGATCGGGGAAGCATACCCTCTCTGTGAAAGTGATTGATAATTTCGGCTATAGCAGTGAGGATGAGGTTTCTATTACCACCGAGCCACCGGAACTTCCTGCCAATTCTCATAATGAGACAATTCCTCCTGCTTCTAATGCCGCTTTGATGAACGGGAATTAGAAATCGTGGAGTATAAGAATGATTTATTTGATGATTTTAAGCTTGAGAAGGAGCCATAAAAGTGTGAGGCACGCTACGACTATGTAAAGCACCCCTTGCTTTTGTTTGTTCATTGGCAGATTGAACAGTTTTACTTCGCTTTTTTGTTCCTGTCGCAAAACATTTAGAGCTTCCCACAGGATTTCCGAACTTTGCTTCCATGATTTTTCGCTGGCTTTCGAAAGTGCCGTTTGAATAATGTTGATCACCTCTTTTGGAGCGATATTTCTATAAAGAAAATCGTAAAAGGCGTACAGTATGTAAAGTGTTACTCCTTTGAAATTGGCTTTATTCTTTTCTTCCTTCGCCATGCGATAGGTATCATCAAAGAAATTTTTAACGAAAAATATTTCACGTTCAGGTTTGTAATGAAAAAGCTTTTCCGATACATAGAATGACTCTTGGAATTCGGATTCGGTAATATTTTTTAATTTTTCAATGTGGTGGATTGTTTTTTCCAATACTTTGTTGAGAGCCATCTCTTTTTGATGCATGTCGTTAATGGCTTCTATTAGATAACTTCGTATGATTCCTTTTGGAGAGAGGAAGAAATCTATTTTTTTCAGCGTTATATTGAGAAC
>CAYSYL010000141.1:0-1797 GCA_964435355.1 uncultured Candidatus Peribacteria bacterium
GGTAAATATCTACAACAGTGGAAACGCCGGCGAAGTTGGCCAGTATATTGGCCCAATTAGCTAAAAAGGTGAAAAGAACCACAAGAGTGGTTGCTTTTATGCTGAAATTTTCCCGAATCAGGGCCGCCAGTCCTTTACCTGTTACGAGGCCAAGTCGCGCTCCCATTTCCTGTGTTATTCCCAAAATAAGCCCAACTATTAGGAGCATCCAAAGCATTTTATAGCCGAAACTTGAACCAACGATGGAATAAGTGGTAATACCACCGGCATCATTATCGGCTGTCCCCGCAATTATTCCGGGACCGATGATACCAAAGCCTAACCAAAGCTTTTGTTTCAATTTGTTCCATTTTCCATATTTAATAACTTCGGCCATGTTTTAAGCATCAGGAATTAAAAATCGTAGTACATCGTCAACGGTTATGATACCTTGGATGACCTTTCTTCGATCGACTACTGCAACCGATAAGAGGTTATATTTGGTCATGATGCTAGCGACCTCTTGTGCTTCTGTGGTTATTTTAAGCATCTTGACCACTTTGGACATAATATCTTCTATTTTTACTTCCGGTTTTGCCAAGAGGAGTGTCCGTAAGGAGACGATTCCTTCCAGCTGGTTTTCTTCATTTGCGACAAAAACGTGATAAATGGAACTATGATCTTCCGATGCTTTGCGGATCTTTTGTATGGCTTTCTTTACCGTGTCTTCTTTTGCTACCACCATAAAATCCGCATTCATAAGCCCTCCTGCCACATTTTCAGGATATCCTGTTAACTGATGAATTCTTCTGGCTTTCTGTGTCCCGAGTCTTTTATATATTTGTTGGCGTTTGTCTTCTGAAAGTTCCTGCATAACATCGACTGCCTCGTCTGAAGGCATTTCTTCTACTATTTCTGCTAAACTTTTCGCACTTATTTGCTGAAGGAGCGTTTCTTTATATTTCGGTTCTACTTCTTCCAGTACCTCAGCTGCCGTTTCTTCATCGAGGGCTTGTACTAATTTCGTACTTTCCTGAAAATTCAGATTTTCAATAAGATTGGCAATATCAGCGGGATGGAGTTTTGCCAATTTTTCCTGGGAAGTGTTCAATTGAAGATTTCCTCCTGACCCTTTAACAAGACTCACATTATTCCAATCAATAAATTTGGCTTCAAGTTTGTTAACAAATGGAATATGAATAAGTCCCAGCCGTCTTAAGATGGCTTTATTACTTATGTCTATTCCCATGAGAACAAATTTTTCTTTTATTTTCGCCAGTTCCAGGTCGTTCACTCGAACGACTCGAATCCCGCTTACGTCGAAGATTTGTTGATCAAGAAGATCTCGTCTAAGAAGTATTTCATCTTGTGAAAATTCGTATTTTTTTTCCCAGCAATTGGACTTTTTCAAAGTAATTTGTCCCTGTCCGAAGTTTTCGATGTATTGGTATGGAATGACGAACTGTTTTTTTTTATATTTGAAAACAATAGCACTTACCTGTGGGTATTGTTCAGAATTTGCTTTTACAACCACATCTTTTAAAAGTCCGATATGATCCTGTTTATTATCGATAATCGGTACTTTTATGAGCTGACTGAAAAATATCATACTCTTAAGATACTGGCTAAAAACGCTTTTTGGTGCGCGGGAGAGGACTTGAACCTCCATGCCCTTGCGGGCGCTACCACCTCAAGGTAGTGCGTCTGCCAATTTCGCCACCTGGGCGGCGTTTGGGAAGGGACGTTATGCGCTCGGACCGGCGGGAACAAGCCCCGGGCGGCTGGGCACGAGGCGCCGACGGCGGGGCTGCCGACGAC
>CAYSYL010000142.1:0-291 GCA_964435355.1 uncultured Candidatus Peribacteria bacterium
ACATTACAATATTCATAAAGTTCATAAGAGCCATCAGGAGTACAAATAAGTTCATATTTCTTCTTATCACCTCTCCATTTTTTAATAAAATCATCCAGTATAAAATCTTCATATTTAACCTCTATTAAAAACATCCCACATGCTGTAAGCGTTTTTAATTGAGCTACATACGCTTCTTTTGTTAAACGTTCGGGTAAATCAGGATATTCTTTTCTACAATCGGTTGACCAAGCATCTACCATAAAATTTCATAAAAAACCCGCGCTGACCTTTGAATTGCACCAGTTGAGG
>CAYSYL010000142.1:301-1731 GCA_964435355.1 uncultured Candidatus Peribacteria bacterium
CCGCAACTGACCCGGTTGCGTTAAATGAGGTTTTACGATCTCATTAAAGACTTCAGGAAGTACTTCCACCTCATCATCATATTCATCACCATCTACCAAACGGTCATTCATATAATAAATTTTTAATTAATAAAATGGAAAAGAATATATGCTTTTTCCATTCAATACCCGCGCTGACCTTTGAATTGCACCAGTTGAGGTGAGGAATTAACCTCACTTCATGAAACACAAACACCTTCAAGAAGACGAACGTCTTCAAATCAAAATTCTCAAAGATAAGGGCTATTCTAACCGTGATATTGGTAAAGCCCTTGGGAGAGATCATTCATCGATCGGAAGAGAACTCATCCGAAACAAAGCCAAAGGGAAATATGACCCAAAAGTAGCCAAGGTTAAAGCACGTAACCGTCGCAAATGTAGTAAATATCAGGGGATGAAGGTCGAGGCCAAGCGTGAACTTCGAAAGTACATTATCAAGTACCTGAAGCTCTTTTGGACTCCCGAAGAAATTTCAGGGAGATTAAAAACAACTGATACTCATCTCCCATATATCAGCAGCAAAGGCATATACAAATGGCTCTATAGCGTTTGGGGTCAACGGTATTGTGATCTTCTTCCAAAGAAACGCTTCAAGCCCAAAAAACAGAAAGAAAAGAAAACTGAGCGGGTCATGATTCCCAATCGTATCGATATTGATCTGCGTCCAAAAGAAGCGAATGAACGCAAAGGGTTAGGACACGCTGAAATTGACACCATGGTCTCGGGAAAACGTCATAGAAGTACGGCCGCACTTTCAGTTCTGACAGACAGGAAAGCTCGTTATACCCGTCTTCGAAAAATAAAAAATCTTCGTCCAAAAAGCCATAACCAAGCGATCTTGAGCATGTCCAAAGGATTGAACCTTCATACACTCACGTACGACAACGGAATCGAAAATAAACAGCATGAAGAGATTGCCACCACTCTTTCCATCCAAACCTTTTTCTGCAAACCGTATCATTCCTGGGAAAAAGGAACCGTTGAAAACACGATCGGCCGTATCCGAAGGTTTATTCCCAAAGGAGCTAATATCGCTGATTATAGCCATAAGTACATCGCCAAAATCGAGCATTGGCTCAACCACACTCCTCGTAAATGTTTGAATTTTAAAACTCCTTATGAAATTATGTTTCCATATCTATCTCCATCCGAAACCTCAAGTGGTGCATTTCAGGGGTAAATGCAGGTTTGAAAATGGCGAACAATTATAAATATAATTTTATAATATGTCAATTAAAATTGACGTGTGATGGAAAATGTATTATTTTCCCTTGTTGGGTGATGCACTTCAAAATGCAATTATAATTTTTAGTGAATTGTTTCACTTAAAATCAAAAAAATATGAAAAAAAAATTTCAAAAAATCATCCATTTTTTTGATCGAATCAAGGG
>CAYSYL010000143.1:0-1683 GCA_964435355.1 uncultured Candidatus Peribacteria bacterium
CGACAAAGCGATGCAGGGAATAGATATGGTAGTTCACTTCGCTGCAGAAACTCACGTAGATCGCTCTATAAATGACCCAATGCCATTCGTAAAGACTAACTTCGAAGGAACCGCTCGTCTACTTGATGCGGCCATGCGACACAATGTAAAACGATTCCATCATATAAGCACTGACGAAGTATTTGGTGCCTTATCATTAGATGACAAAGAAGTTTTCAATGAACATACCGCTTACAATCCAAGAAGCCCATATGCCGCTTCAAAAGCAGCATCCGACCATCTTGTAAGAGCTTATTACACCACTTATAAACTTCCCGTTACCATAACAAACTGCTCAAATAATTATGGACCATACATGTATCCGGAAAAATTAATACCACTTGCCATAACCAATCTATTGGAAAATAAAAAAGTTCCCGTATACGGCGATGGCCTCTATGTCCGTGACTGGCTATATGTAGAAGATCATTGCCGGGCTATCGATGTCATCCTAAATAAAGGAAAAATCGGAGAAACCTATTTCGTAGGCGGACTAACTGAAGATATACCCAATATACAGGTGATAAAAAAAATACTAAAAATAATGGGTAAAGATGAATCATATATAGAATATATAAAAGATAGACCTGGCCATGACCGCAGGTATGCCGTCGATTGGTCGAAAATCAACCGCGAACTGGGATGGAAACCCCAATATTCATTCGACGAAGCGCTGGAAAGTACCGTCAAATGGTATACCGATAATAAAGAATGGTGGATGAAGATTAAGTCCGGATCATTCAAAGAATACTACAACAAACAATACAAATCCTAAAAACCGATTTCAAGAAGAAGAAAAAAGAAATACAAAGATAAAAGAACTATCCCTTCATATCTGGAAATACTTCTATCTGATTTGGAAAATATATAAAAACAAATCATAGCCAATGCAAAAAGGGCGAAAGTGACAAAAAAATTACCATTATGGACCGTGAATGAACCTTTGAACAACAAAAGGAGCCCGAAGACAAAGGTATTCCCGGCCGCTGACCCTATATAATCACCAAAAGCGACCTCCTTATCGCGCCTTATAACCGAATTGACCGCGATTATAAACTCGGGGAGATTGGTACCAATAGATAATGCCAACAAACTAATAAGATAGATGTGGACATTGAAAATGTTAGCGAAGTATAAAGTTTGATCTACAAGCAATTTGCCCACCAAAAAAATAGTCACTGAACCTATGGCGAGCTTAATCATAGGTATCATGTTGTGCTTTTTATGCTCTACGAGATCTGCCTCCGCATTTTTTATCACCTCTGTTTTCGACTCCATAAAAAGTAGCAAAAGCAAATATATCATCATCAGAAAAAGTCCATCTTTTCTACTGAGCTGACCATCCAACACAAACATCGTCGGAGAGATTATGACAAACAGGGAAAAAATCAAATTGTTATTCGTCAACTGATGAGACAATGTTATTCCGTTGCCTATTATCGCCAAAAATGGTATAGCTAGCAAAAACAATACGAATGAGGCACCGATAAGATCGCCAACAAATATTTCCGGCTGTTTATCTATTATGGAATTAATTCCTACACTTAACTCTGGAATAGTCGTGAGAACTCCCAAAATAAAGAATGAGGCGGCGAAAGAAGATATATGAAGCCGTTTCGCAAAATGGTTTACACTGTCTATAAC
>CAYSYL010000144.1:0-1641 GCA_964435355.1 uncultured Candidatus Peribacteria bacterium
CAGGAACATGCTGGTGTTTTTCCACTACATCATTAGTGGAGAGTGATGAGATCCAAGCTTCGGTTATAATTGTTAATTGGAATGGTAAGAAGTGGTTGAAAAAATGTCTTGACTCATTAAGAAATCAGACATACAAGAGTTTTGAGATTATTTTAGTGGATAATGCATCAACTGATGGTAGTGGTTCATTTTTACATGAAAACTATCCAGAAGTTCGAATAGTGGAGAGTGGTGGAAACATTGGTTTTTCTGGGGGTAATAATCTCGGTGTTCGGTACGCTCGAGGGAAATATATAATTTTGTTGAACAATGATACGTGGGTTGATACAACATATATAGAAAAGTTCATACAAGCTTTTGATGAGATTCCTCGACTTGGTTCTGCTCAATCAAAAATTGTCCTCATGGATGATCCTAGTAAGCTTGATGCCTGCGGTGCGTATTGGTCTCATTCTTCATTTCTGTATCATTACGGGTATGGAAAAGATCAAGCTATAGATAAGTATAATCGTAATCTCCCAGTTTTTTCTAACAAGGGAGCTTCGATGATTATAAGGCGCGATCTTATTGAAAAAATAGGTCTTTTTGATGATGAATTCTGGTGTTATTACGAAGAAACTGATTTTTGCCATCGAGTTTGGTTGGCTGGGTATGAGTGCTGGTACTATCCACAAACTACAATCCACCACGCTATTGGCGGCACATCAACTATCTTTAAGAATAGCTACATTCAATTCCATAATTTGAAGAATAAATTAAGGAGTTATATTAAAAACTTCTCTATACCAACCTTAATATTTCTTCTGCCTATATTTTTTGCTTTGAATTTTGGACTAAGTATTTTTTGGCTAATGAAAAAATGGAAAGTAGACCAACTACGCTCTCTTTTCCAAGCTTTGACTTGGAATGCATCGCATCTCCCAGATATATTGAAGGAGCGACGGAAAATACAACTTTACCGAAAAAAAACAGATAGGGAAATATTTAACCAGGTGAGAAAAGAACCTCGGCTACGTTATTACTACCATCTTATATTTGACTTAGCTAAGTATGAAGACGTTGTCTAGATATATTTACAATCTTAATCAAAGAGCTATTCTTTTCGGCTTATTTTTAATATTGTTATTTATTCCGGCGATTTTTTGGGGAGGAACTTATTTTATTGGTGGAGATGACTCAAAACTCTACTACTTATTTCCCTATGAATATTTTAGGAATTTTACTACAAAAATCGTCTCCGATAATATGCTTGGAATTATGGGGAATTATTTTCCTCAACTGATGATTTCCGGCTTCAGTTTAGTTATTTTTCTAGCCAAAGTGTTATTTCCTTTCTTGAACATGCAATCTTTCTTCTTTGGGTGTAATTTAGCCTTTGGATTCCTTTGTTTCTATATATTACTTGGTCTTTGGATCAATAACGATAATAAAAATAATTTTTGGATTAAAATCGTAGCCAGTATTTTTTATGTGTTTTCAAACTTCACTATATATTCCCTCTGGCAGTCTCAGCTTTTTTCTATGTACTTGGTGATTCTCTTTCCGCTCGGATTGTACTTATTTTTTCGTGGAGTTTTGGAAAGACAAATAAAATTTGTAGTGTGGAATGCTCTCTTAATGTCAGTATTTAGTATTACATTT
>CAYSYL010000145.1:0-1630 GCA_964435355.1 uncultured Candidatus Peribacteria bacterium
GTGGAGGCCCGTTTTAAGGTTTTGGGTATTCATCCAGTGTTGAATGCCAAAATTTCTTCATATGATGGAAAACATTTAAGTATTTGTTCACCCAAAGGCGTCTGTAATAGGAGTATTTTAGCTGATGTCGTGGTGTGGACAGGTGGTATTAAGCCAAATTCGCTTTTGAAGTGGTTCCCGGTTTTGGATGCGAGCGGATCGTTAGAGGTTTATCCGACTTTAGAAAGTCCGCATTACGCTAAAGTTTATGCTGGCGGCGATAATGCGGCTTTTTTTGATCCGGTACATCATCAAATGTTACCCAAATTGGCTCAATATGCTGTTAAACAAGGGCCTGTGATTGCTTATAATATTTGGGCTGATATTGTTCATAAAAAACAGAAAATTTATACACCATTTTTTAAGGGATTTATTGTGCCGCTCGGCCAGAAATATTTTGTTTATCATAAGGGAAATGTAACCTTTGCTGGTATACTTCCCTATGTGATGAAGAAATGTTTCGATCTCTGGTATTTTATGAAACTTTTACCTCCGCGATGGGCTTTTAAAAAGTGGTGGCATGCCGAAAATATTTTTATACAAAATGACTAAAAATTATGAAAGACTTATGGGAAAAAATGCAGGCTAAGGGTTATATTTTCGATTTAGACGGAACATTGACGCTTACTCAACATCTCCATTATCAGGCTTTTTCGGTGGTTTTTAAACGTTATGGCATTGAATATACCGAGCATGATGATCGCTATAAATATGCCGGAACCGGCTCGAAATATATTTTCCCGACGGTTTTTGCTGAACACGGAAAGACTCTTACCCAAGAAGAAATAACCAAATTTTCTGCGGAAAAAAGGGAAATATATGATGAAATATTGGAAAAGAGTTCAGTCCAAGCAGTCCCGGGAGCTTTAAAGTTTTTGTTGGAGGCTCAACAAAAAGGAATAAAAATGATTGTCGCGACCGGTAATAAAATTGAAGAAACAGAAGTTATTCTTGTGAAAGCCGGTATCGCCCATTTTTTTGACCAGATTGTTTCACAGAAAGATGTTGAGCATCAAAAACCGGCTCCTGATATTTTTCTTTTGGCGGCCAAGAAATTAGAACTTTCTCCTCAAGATTGTATAGTTTTTGAAGATGGCATTAATGGTGTTAAAGCGGCTAAAGCCGGAGGTATATATTGTGTTGCTTTGGATACGAGTATTGCGAATGAGGAATTGATAAAAGCCGGTGCCGATATGGTTATTACCAATTATTTTAATCTTCTTTCTTAATATTTTTATGAAAAAACAGAAATTCATACGATCTATAGGGCTGCTGAAGAAGAAACGTAAGCAAGCAAACTCTGTTGATTGGTTTGAGAAATACCTCCGTTATGTTGATTATATCGGTGCGGCTCAACTGTATTTGAAAGATAATTTTTTCTTACAAAAAGAGCTCAAACTTGAACATCTGAAAGAGCGAATTTTGGGGCACTGGGGAACAGTACCAGGGCTTAATTTTTTATATGCTCATTTGAATTATCTTATTACTCAGCATGTTCATGAAGCGGTGAAGCCAAGCTTTATGTTTATGGTTGGCCCTGGGCATGGCGCTCCGGCGGTTATTAGCAGTTTGTTTGCCGAGAATACTTTAG
>CAYSYL010000146.1:0-212 GCA_964435355.1 uncultured Candidatus Peribacteria bacterium
AGCCTACACAAGTACCGAATATTATCCCGTATTAGGCTATTTACATGCAGTTCAACAGGCATCTCAAGCCTATGGTCAGGAATTTGCAGCATTCTGGAATGCCACAACTTATTTAGCTGACGGAACTACTCCCATTAAAAGCTGGGATGAAGTGACCTTTACAGGCTTTCTTTGCACTCAAAAGCCATAAAACTATCTATACCGAAGTGAGT
>CAYSYL010000146.1:222-1622 GCA_964435355.1 uncultured Candidatus Peribacteria bacterium
CTTTTATGGAAGAATGGTTTCCCTCTTTTTCCTCCTTTTTGGCTTTTGGCAACAAAAAAGAAATAGCTACTAAAAAAATAGGTGTTCCAAGGGTAAGATATTTCACTATCGGGGAGAAAAAGGTCTTTTTTTCCAGCGAAACAACAGAGCTGATACGTTGGCAAATTTCATACCCTTTTTTTTCAATTTCATTAATGGACATATAATGCGCCCTTATTCTTGCCTCTCCTGTGTTTCGATAATTCTTATCTAAAATAAAATCGCGATTCCCCTCCGTAAGGATGGCAATCACATGACCATTTTCATCAAAAACAGGACTCCCAGAATTCCCACCAAAGGCAGAGAGATTAGTACAAATATAATTTTCGAAAATCTTTTGAATGATTGCACATCCTGTAAATTTCAATGGTAATCCCGCCGGATGTCCAAACATGAAAACTTCACGACCAACGGTAATGTTGTTTGAAAAATTCAACTTAAGTGGAATGCGTCCTTCAACATCCCTATCTAATTCTAACACCGCCCAATCTGCATAGTCTTTCCCACGGCTCCATTTATGGGAAAGCACGCTTTTAATTTGATAGACATCTTTTTTTTCAAAAACTGTTCTGCAATCATTGACATCGGTCATTTTAAAACCAAAAACAATCATCATCGAATTCAGTATTGACTCATCTAATAAGGTATTTGAATTATGATAACAGACGCAATGGGCAGCTGTAAAAAGGCGATTTTTTTGTATTAAGAATCCTGTCCAGTTGGCCGCTGCTTTCTCATGATAAAATTTTTCTTGTTCGCCCAAAGGAATTCCTTCACTTTTATTGAGGATGGATTGTGCTAAGGAAGGAACTTCATTAGATATTTGATAGCTCTGACCGATGGGAACCAAATTGCGCGCTTCAATCATGCAAGCAATGCTTTTGCTTAGCGTTTTTATTTTTTCGACAAATTTATATTCATAATTACCGAGTTCATGAAAATTGCATCGACTATCCCTATGGTTGTAATTTGTTTTCGGGAAGGCACTTTCACCATCATAAGATCTACATGGATCCATTTTTTCAATCCCCTTTTATTTCACGGTATTTACAATCATTCTAAACTTTGCTTTTTTGGATTCATTAATTTTAGTGTCTTTAAAATCAATTTCTTCTAAACATCTTTTTGGATTAGAATTTAATGCTTGAAATAAAATTTCAGCCTCGCTGTCACCAATACTCCAATAGTAGAAGCTTATTTTTTTAAGGGAGCTATTTGTTTTCAACATCTCCCCTATGGCAGAAATTTCCGCTGTTCCGACACTTCGTCCTAAAGTAGTCCAGCCCAAATTAATTGAGCTAATCGTCTTGTTCGATTCAAGTGCTTTCATTAGTTTGGTAAATTCCGGCCCACCCTTAAGG
>CAYSYL010000147.1:0-1607 GCA_964435355.1 uncultured Candidatus Peribacteria bacterium
TATGTAACCTTGCTCCGGCCGTTATGTTGCCTCTTTTAAAAAAGAAACACCTTGATGGGAAAGTCGCGCTTGCTCCCGTGGCTCTTTATGACTTGTACGCACTTTATAAAATTTCTGAAACGGCCAAACAAAATCCAAACGTATCGGTTGTTGTAGGTTTTGTGGCTCTTATTTTAACTCTGGTTGCTTCCTATAAACTCGGAAAGAAAATTTCTGATAACAAGAAAGCTGGGGGACATTCCAGTGCTGCTCATTAGAGTGCTGTAAGAGTTACTCACGTAACTATTCCGCTCCCCAAATGCATGCGGCCATTTTGTGGTGAATGCCTATACTTACTTAATTCCTGTTATATTAGGCTTATTTATTGATATCCTTTTATTATTGACAAAATTTAATTTATGTGTATAATCAACCTCTTCATCTTCTGAAAGTTTCGAACAAAAACCAAAACAGAAAAAAGTTCCTTTATCATTTATACTTATGTGGAGACTTTTTACTGCTTTGGCTACTGTCGGTTTTATGGGATTCGGCCTTGTTATTCACGAGGTGACTCCCCTCTCCCATGCTTCACCGATTTACTCCGATTCAGAAAGTTTTAAGGATAACGAATACCATCGGGCTGGAAGTTTTTCTGAAGAGGATTATGCCCAACGTCTTGAAAAGATGGGGATTTCGCTTCATCCAGGGACAGATTATGCTTCTAACAGCAAGGCGACGAAAAGTTCTCTGAACCATTGTAAATCACTTGTTTATAAAACTTTGAAAAGTTTACCGAAGGAACCAGTCAGTAAACTGAAAAATCTTACGCTCTACTTTAATAATGACGGACGGCGTGGACTGGGAGGTGGAGATACGATCATTTTGCGCTGTCAAAATGTAACGGATGAGGAACTCGTTTCGGTTCTTGTTCATGAAATGGGCCATATTATGGATACCGGCGTCATGGGAGGTAAACCCTTACTCGGAGTTGCCAGTCCGTTTCGCGATGGCTCCCGAGTGGTTCCTTTAAATGATCCGAGCGTTATTTTTTATAAGTATAGTTTTACGGATGAATCTACTTTACGTTCCGATGCCATCGATTTGGATTTCGTGTCGGGCTATGCCATGAGTGATCCTTTCGAAGATTTTGCTGAAAGTTATGCCTACTATATTTTACATGGAACCGAGTTTCGTCAATTAGCTCAACGCAATATTGTCCTTCGAAAGAAATACACTTTTTTGAGGGATAAAGTGTTTCATGGCATCGAATATTTTAACGGTGACATGAGTCAAAAGGTTTCTCCCACTGAGCGTCATTACGATGTCACGGTGCTTTCCTACGATATGTCGAAATTTTTTAACCATTTGATTTGATTTTTTTAAAAAATTTGGTATAGTGGGTCATGCGCTTGTGTTTCAGAAAAAGATTCCGTGAGACCATAACCAAGCATAAGGTTTACCCTTAGTCGTTGTTTTAGGATATTAAGGCTTTTCTAGGGCGTTGATATACCTAAAACCCAAAAGACACTCCCTGCAAGTTCGGGGAGTGTTTTGGTTTATAACCAATTATATTTTAGAGAGATGCCTGTTCGTGAAGTTTTATGTATAATCGGGATACTATTCTTGAT
>CAYSYL010000148.1:0-932 GCA_964435355.1 uncultured Candidatus Peribacteria bacterium
GATTGGGACTAAGTCGTAACAAGGTATCCGCAGGAGAACCTGCGGATGGATCACCTCCTTTCTAGGAGACAAAGAAAGCGTACTTCGGTACAGTTTTCAAGGTCGACCATCCCTTAGGGGATGAAGGCGTATAGGTATCTCTATTGCATTCCGGGTGTTAAAGCAAATACCGATTAAAAGTATTTGCATCATCCAAATCTTACAAAAAAGGGTTAAACAGGGTTGTTTTCAATTCGGTCGAGTGAGGACGATACCTTGAGGCTCATTGTAAGGTATCATTATTTAATTATAACTCACTCACATGGAAACCAAACAACTTACATGCCAAGATTGTGGCAATACTTTTGATTTTACAGCAGAAGAACAGGAGTTTTATGCTTCAAAAGGATTCGGCGACCCAAAAAGATGCCGTGATTGCCGAAATGCTAAGAAACAGGCACGTACGAAAACCTTTACAAAAGTTAATTGTGCAGAATGTGGAAAAGAAACGGAAGTGCCATTTGTACCAAAGGAAGGTGGCCGTCCAGTATTTTGCCGAGAATGTTTTGAAAAGAACAAATCACACATGGAGTAATCCGAAAAAAAAGAACCCCGCTAACGTGGGGTTCTTTTTTTTTATGACAACTATTGCAAATTTAAAGGGGATCTCTATAATATCGAAGTTAATAAATTTGTGGGGCCTTAGCTCAGTTGGCCAGAGCGCCTCGTTTGCACCGAGGAGGTCAAGGGTTCGACTCCCTTAGGCTCCACCAAAAATTTTCCCGCAATTCCTCCTATCGTTTCTTTTGTGGTAAAATAGTTCAAAAACACGCAGTCGTGGGCGAGTAGCTCAGTTGGTTAGAGCGCGTCACTGATAATGACGAGGTCGGAGGTTCAAGTCCTCCCCCGCCCACCATATAGAGAGATAAACAAACTGATCTATACTTTATGGG
>CAYSYL010000148.1:942-1580 GCA_964435355.1 uncultured Candidatus Peribacteria bacterium
CACCAGTAAAAATACTATCAAGGGCATAACTTCACACCCAGAAAAGCCCTTCCATTTTTTACGTTTGTTCAGCAAATCTCTTCAATTGCAAGATAAGGCACTTACTTATTTATAAAAGTTTTACAAAACATGAAAAAGAATGGTAATATATAGAGAATTAACGCGCCATCTGTAAAAACTCCATTTGCAAGACGGCGAGAAAATTTTGCACCGAACTATATAAATCTTTGGAGAGAAGTAAAACGTACGTAAGGAAAGTATATATGGAACCAAAGAGTGGAAAAATTGCAGAAAACAAAGTCGCAGAAAATTCTCACGAACAGGAGAAGAGAAAAATAATGCAACGAGAAATCATCGGATACATGGCCAAAGAGTTCGGAAAATATTTCTCACATGAGGAAATGACCGAAATTCCACCAAAAATTAATGGTGAAGAAAACTATCTCACCAGAGGACAAAACATCGAAGTGATAGCAAGTAAATGCATAGCTCCAGCATTTTCCGAATGGTTCAACGTGGCAAAAGAGTCTTTAGAAAATATAGAAGCTATGAATCCCACCGGTGAAGAACTATTTCAAATGATTTTTGGAACAAAAGACATTTGGACCGTACTTAATGATCAACCCGAAAGTATAAAA
>CAYSYL010000149.1:0-939 GCA_964435355.1 uncultured Candidatus Peribacteria bacterium
AGATTTTCTTCGCGTATTCAGACCTTTTGATGAGGTGGCCAACTGTCCAAATGCGCCCGATATCCTGGAGGCAGTTAAAAATATATAATTTCATGGGAATGAAAATAGTTTTGATAGAAGACGATACGAATCTTAATGAGTTGTATACACATATATTTTTTTCGGAAGGTTTTGACGTGACGACAGCAAAAAATGGACGTGATGGAGTACAAGCCGTCATCGATAAAAAACCAGATCTGGTTGTACTGGATCTGGTTATGACCCAAATGGACGGTATGTCGGTTCTTGAGGAAATGAGAGGGCATGCCTGGGGAAAAGAGATACCGGTTATAGTTTTCACGAATTTGAATATCAATGATGCCATGCAAGTGAAGTTTTCAGGTTATAAGCGAGTTACCGTAATGCTTAAAGTTCAAACAACACCGGATCAGCTATTGGAGAAGGTGTATGAGATTTTGAATAGTAATTCTAAACGCCTACTTTGAACTCGACTACGTCGTCATCTTCCATTGCGTGATCTTTACCGACCGTCTGTACTTTTCCATGTTCCCGAGCCCCAGCCCAGCCGTTTTCAGCTATAAACTCCCCAAATTTGACTATATCTGCTTTAATAAAGTGGCTTTCAAAGTCCGAGTGGATCGTGCCGGCGGCTTGGGGAGCAAGAGTTCCTCGGCTAATAGTCCAGGCACGAACTTCTTTTTCTCCGGCTGTCAGGAATGAAATAAGTCCCAATGTTTCATAAGATTTTTTGATGAGGCGGTTGAGACCGGTCTCTTCCAATCCGTATTGTTTCAGATATTCTTTTTGTTCTTCGGGCGAAAATCCAAGAACTTCATTCTCAAGCTTTGCATTCAAGTAAAGCCAGTTTTTATGACCAGTTTCGCCCGGGTGTGACTCAGCGAGAACTCGGATAATTTCTTTTTCCGTAACCTCTTTGTT
>CAYSYL010000149.1:949-1558 GCA_964435355.1 uncultured Candidatus Peribacteria bacterium
GTTTTCAAGCTGTTTTTCCGAGACGTTAAAAAGATATATCACAGGCTTCATTGTGAGTAGATTCAAACTCACTATAAGTTTTTTATCTTCATCGCTCAACTCAATTTTATTAGCCCATAGTCCTTTATCGAGAATCTGCTTAATTTTTTGAACGATTTCATACTTTTGGAACTCTTCTTTGGGTGCTTTTCCTTTCGGCTCTTTTTGCTTTTGGACCGTCTCCAAGTCCGCAAGGAGAAGTTCGGTTTCTATAGTTTTTATATCGTCTATAGGATCGATTTTATTGGAAACATGAATAACTTCATTATCTTCAAATAATCGTACTACCTCGACGATAGCTGCACACTCACGTATATGGGCGAGAAATTTATTACCGAGTCCTTCGCCTTTGGAAGCCCCGCGAACGAGTCCGGCGATATCGTAGAATTCGACAGCGGCCGGGACGATTTTTGTGGAATTCACCACCTTCGCGAGTTTGGGCAGCCTCTCATCTGGTACTTCAACTATACCAACGTTGGGTTCGATGGTACAAAAAGGGTAATTCGCCGCATCCGCGACTTGTTTCTTGAGAAGCGCGTTGAAAAGGGTTGATTTACCGACATTTGGAAG
>CAYSYL010000150.1:0-1032 GCA_964435355.1 uncultured Candidatus Peribacteria bacterium
ACAGATTACTAACTGAGGATGAGAAAAATTATATGGTGATCGGGTTTGGATGTTTGCGGGAGGAACAAAAATTAGCGATAGGCTTTGATGATCAAGAATATAGCTTCAGAAACGATGCTAGATTGGTAGAGTCCCATGGTTTTGACTGCTGGTCACACGAAAATAATAATGGCATTTTTCGCCTATGGTGCAAGCAGAGAGATTGGAGAGGTAGCGAAGACGTTAAAGACTTGATTAAACGGATGCCAAATAATCCACGTCTACGTGCATTTATACAGGAGTTATTGTCTGGACATTATCTACCAAAAGGCACTGTGCCTGATTTATAATTATTAACTTCGACACCATCATAAATTCTAGCGACATGCTGTCGTGATTCCGACGAGTGTATTCTGCACGGCAATACTTGTTAGTTGGCGGAAAAAATTACAGGCTTCTTCATTGCTTCGACAGTGAGTTTTGAACACCAAACTTATCCCCAGAATTACCCACTTTTAAGCTAAATCAAGCCCTTGACAGGTTTTACCCTTTTAGTTATAATCATGTTTACGTAATAAACACTCGATTTCATTCGAGAGCCATGTCCGCAGAATATTCAGGGCAATAGCCATTTGGACCTCTGGGTAAAACTAAGTTTAGCCGATCTTATCGGCGTTATCCCACATGATAAATAAAACTAAATTTTTACTCCGGTAGTCCAAGTGGAAAATCTCTTTTCAAGAGACCGCTTGCAGGCGGTCGTTGTGTTTTATAAAGTCATCTCAGTCGAAGCGAAAAATTTTAAAAAAGATTTTTCACTTTGATTGAAATGGTAGTGCCGGTTGATTCGCGCGTACGTTGACAATTCAATGGTCAATTCAACAATAATAGGGTATGTAGGTAATACTACACAAACACGATGTTTCTGCAGGAGCAATAGGCCTGCAGATGAATAAGCACCATTTAGTGCTTTAGTCGTGCGCAATTATTAAGGGCGTATGGTGAATGCCTTGACACCAAAAGACGAAGAAGGACGTGGCAGGGTGCGATAAG
>CAYSYL010000150.1:1042-1553 GCA_964435355.1 uncultured Candidatus Peribacteria bacterium
AATCGTTGACCCGGGGATTTCCTAATGAGGAAACTCTTTAAGATTCATGCTGAAAATTTTATACTGAATCCATAGGTATAAAAAGAAGACCTGGCGAAGTGAAACATCTCAGTAGCTAGAGGAAAATAAATCGAAGAGATTCCCCCAGTAGTGGCGAGCGAAAAGGGAAAAGTCTAAACTATATAAATGTTATTGTGGTAATAGGTTGGTCTTCGGATTAACTTTGAACTGCGATTTAAAGGACAGACCGTTGTTTATATAGGGTAATAAGACAGTAACGCCGACTTTCTGTATGTCGGGTGATTGTATTGATTTTTAGTAAAATGTTCTGGAACGAACAACCAAAGAAGGTAACAGTCCTGTATGCGAAAAAAATCAGTGCGTTATAGTTATTGTTCTTGAGTAGGGCGAAACTCGTGAAATTTCGTCTGAATTTGGGCCGACTATGGTCTAAGACTAAATACTTTTGGTGATCGATAGTGGACAAGTACCACGAGGGAAAGGTGAAAAG
>CAYSYL010000151.1:0-1541 GCA_964435355.1 uncultured Candidatus Peribacteria bacterium
TCCAAGATTTTGGGTGGAAGTTTTTTCCTGATCGAAAGAAAATTCCTGGGGTGGAAAATTTACCGGTTCTGTTGGAACGAAGAGGAAATTGAGATCCGGAGTTCCGGCAATTTCTTCTAATATGTCGGGGGTTCCTTCCAATGCTTTGATCAGTATGGGGTCGGTTTCCAGTTTTTGAACCTGTTTTTCCGTATCAACCTTTTCCACGTATTCAGAACTGAAAATGAACTCCGCAAGGTTGTCTGCTGTGGCTGGTAGTTCTTCGACGAAAAGATTTTCAAGTTCCGGTATGTTTGTTTTTGGGGTGTCTATTATGATATCGGAAGTCGCTTCTTCTTCTTTCATTACTGATTCGGGCAGAGGAGTGGAGTACTCCACCGTTGAGTGGAAAGCGACGCCGAAGATGTTTTCTGGAATTACATATGGTTCATTTAAAAAGTCTGTTATGCTTGCGGTCAGTACGGTTCCGCCGGGAGTTTTTTTGTATCGAATCTGGGGGATTTGGTTTCCCGTCGGTGTTATTTTTAATCTGATCCCATCGTTATCCGGTCCCGTTGTTATTTTGTATCGTATGGCACTGCCTCTGTTTTTTAGTTCTACGGTATCGTTTTTTTCAAAGTTTATTACTTCCTCAAGAGTTGCTACTCCCCCTTCAAATAATATTTCTCCAGTCCAATTTTTCTTGTAACTTGCTGGCAACGTTATGTGTCGCAGGTTGCCCCATTCGACGGAAAGAGTGTAGTAATCGGCCGGTTTTTCTCCGATGCTTTGGGCTTTTATGAAGGTGGTATTGATATTTCCGCTTTGCACTGTGAAGGTGACGACTATAGTGAATAAAGTGAGATAGGCGAAACTTTTGCCGAAATTTTTGGGCATCATTCCTCCCATGTGGATGAGTATATTTTTTGTCGCTAACTTTTTTTGAAGGAGGAAGATGGTGAATGCTATCAATATAATAGCCGGTACGAACCATGGTGGCGTGGAGAGCCTGAGTCCATATGAGTGGTCTTTTTCTCCATTATTTAATGTCACCATATATAGACCAAAATGTGGCGTATCAATGCTGATTTTTTCTGTTTTTGTTTCTCCTCTTTTTGTTTTTATTTCTTTGGATTGTTCAAAATTTTCATTTCCAAAAAGAGAATGAAGTTTTACCGTGTAAGTTTTTTTGATATCGGTTGTTCCGGTATTTTTGACGGCAATGTAATATCCGATATTATTATTGAAAAGCGTATCTGGGGTGATGTTTACTTCACTTTCAGTTACAGCTACTCCTGTTACATTCAGATATATTCGCATTCCTTTCTCAAAAGAAAGGTTTGTGGATTTGTTTTCCTTGTCCCCTCCTGCTTTCGAATCCTGATGAGTTGTTTCACGCGCTATTATGGCACCTGTGTGAAGTCCAATGCCGGCGTTTTTTGGTATATCAAAATGGACGCTTAATATTTTACTTTCTCCCGGCTTAAGAACGATATAGCTTGTCGGAAGGTGAATACATTCCCTTAGGTCGGGGGGGTTTTCTTCCAGGTTTTGTACAAAGA
>CAYSYL010000152.1:0-1532 GCA_964435355.1 uncultured Candidatus Peribacteria bacterium
GGTACGAAAGGAGCCGGTCTTATGACTACAGGAGCTCATCTTCATTTTGAAATGATGAAAGGTGGAAAGTACGTTGATCCTTTAGAATATCTCCCACTTTCACTTTTACCATTTGACAGTTTGCCGGCTAAATACAAGGATCGAGTTACTGGCGAAGCTCGGAAGGTGAAACGTTCGGAAGATGAAGAGGCTTTTCTCAACAGTGAAGAAGCCATAACGACGCAGGTTGAAATGAATGGAAATCACGAACATCATTCATCTGAGGAAGTTACGAATTTTCTTCAACCTTAAAGGCTGAAGGACATAACTTATTTAAGAAACACCCTTTACAATTGGGTTTCCGAGCTTTGCATATTTTTCTTCCGTGATCGATAAGTTGGTATGATATTTTTCCCCATTTATCAGGAGGTACTATGGCCAGAAGGTCTTGTTCAATTTTCTCAGGAACCTTTTTTTCACTCAGACCCAGCCTATTGGAAAGCCGGCGAACATGGGTGTCGACGGTTATCCCTTCTACAACCCCATAAGCGTTTTGAAGTACAACATTTGCTGTTTTGCGAGCAACTCCCGGTAACTTTAATATTTCTTCCATGTTCTTTGGGACTTTTCCTTCGAATTTTTCCATGATCATCTGACAGGCTCCCTGAATATTCTTCGCTTTATTTCGGTAGAAACCTGTCGAATGGATGTATTTTTCAAGCTCTGCTTGTGAAGCATTAGCATACGCAAGAGCATTAGGATATTTTCTGAAGAGTGATGGGGTTACTTTATTTACTCGTTCATCGGTGCATTGTGCCGAGAGGATTGTCGCTATCAGTATTTCAAGCGGATTTCCGTAGGTCAGCGCACATACAGCATGGGGATAGTTTTCATCAAGCTGCTGGATTATTTTTTCCGATAGAGATTTCATTGAATCATGTTTCATTATTGATAATTTTTAAACTTTGGTGCTACATTATGAATAGATTATAACACATTTTTATGAAATCTTTTGTTCAATGGATGGATCATGTCAAGCACGACCGCAAAATCCTCCGATGGTTCATTGCTATCAACATTATAATGGCTATTACCTCAAATATCGTTGATTTTTCCTGGCTTATGAGCGTCGATTGGTATCTTCGACCCTTTACTCCTATCTGTTCGCTTTTCCCATTTACCCTCGCTCTATGGCAAATACTTTTTTATTATAATAAAAAAATACCGGCCTGGTTTACCACCTTTATTTTTATCGGCATTACGACTTATGGTGTTATGGCCTATATTTACTATCCCCTCTATATGAGCTGGAGTGGCGTACACTGGCGTCTTATAGGAAATATGCTGTGGGTTACAGCTTATGCGTTACAGTCCTTAGTAATTGCTTCGGAAGTAAAACCCTTACCTTTGTATCAATATTTTCTCATTATTGGATATTTTGCTTTCAAAGATTATTCCGATCGGTTTCTCGGCAGTTTTATTGATATCAAACAACCGAATTTTCCCGAACATTTAAAAAATATTTTCGCTATTTGTGTGGTAATGCTTCATAC
>CAYSYL010000153.1:0-1530 GCA_964435355.1 uncultured Candidatus Peribacteria bacterium
GTACTCTCATATTGGTTGACGTTTCGCATTGCATGACGAAACCATTGGGTGGTGGAAAATGAAAGTAACAGGCTGTTACCTCACTTCTCAAGGGTGAGTTTTCTGGTCTCACAGGGATGGGATGAAGCAGGTCGGCCTTTTCTTTATCGGTAATTATTATACCCACATCTGCTGGGATTTCTTCTCCGTTATTATTTTTTTCCTTGTTTATCCAGCCAATTCTATATATTTCATTTCCACTTTTATCAAAAGCTGTTCGCACTTGAATTGATGAATCTGGTGATTTTGCTAGGAAAATTCCATGATAGGGAAACATAACCGACTGCATTACTTCCGGTCTATCATCAATAAGAAACCCCGAGATTTTGGTATTATCTCGCAAGCAATGAGCTGCAGTAACAATTATTCTCTGTTCAGTATTTGTTTTTGGGTCTTCATATGAAGTACTGAAGCCTGTACAACCGCTTCCTTTTCCTGAATTGAGGTCCAGGTCTATTTTTTATGGTAGCTTCATGGATTTGTCTTTCAAATTCTTTTTTCTTTGATAAAAATTTCTTCCCACCACTGATCTGGATCCTTGAGCATAAGGGTAGAAGACGGAGCTATAGTTGCTTCTGATGTTTTTGGGGGGGCTTCTTGTGTTGTATCACAATTTGGACAGGTGGCTAGTGCGAGCGCTCCAACTGCCCATATTTTTTTTGAATTCATATAGGGGTTACATGTGAGGGTATTTTATCCAGTTTGTCATTTTTGTCAATTTCCCTCTCTTTTTCCTCCGTGTGTACATCGGCGGGGTTATGGTATTATGGAGAGGCTTTTATTTACTCTCTATGCGTTATTCACAGCTTTTCGGAAAAACAAAACTTACGGCTCCCCATGATGCCGATTCGGCTAATGCCACGTATCTGACCCAGGGCGGCTTTGTTGATAAGCTTTCGGCCGGAATCTACACTTTTTTACCTCTCGGGCTTCGAGTGTTACAAAAAGTGAACCAGATTATTCGCGAAGAGATGAATAAAGTCGATGGACAGGAAATTTTAATGCCTTCACTTCATCCCGTTGAAATATGGAATCAGACGGGTCGTAACCGCACCATGGATGAAGTTTTGTATCGAACGAAAGGGGCCGGTGATAAAGATTTTGTTTTCGGCCCAAGTCACGAAGAAACGGTAACTCCCCTTGCCGCTTTGTTTGTTCAGTCCTATAAAGATCTTCCTTTCGCTTTGTATCAAATGCAAACGAAATTCCGGAATGAACCCCGGGCTAAATCCGGTATTTTAAGGGGTCGAGAATTTGGCATGAAGGATATGTACAGTTTTCACCGTGATGAAAAGGATCTCGACGAGTACTACGAGCGAGTGAAAGAGGCTTACTTACGGGTGTATGAACGCTGTGGTCTTAAGGCGTATGTCGTGAAAGCTTCAGGCGGAGCTTTTAGTGAAAAGTTTTCTCATGAGTTTTCCATCGTTACTCCGGCCGGAGAAGATCGAATTATCGTTTGTTCTCACTGTAATAATGAGCAAAATATCG
>CAYSYL010000154.1:0-1527 GCA_964435355.1 uncultured Candidatus Peribacteria bacterium
GGATTTAGAGTAAAAATCAAACAGTACCGCTATTAAAATCAATACTCCGATAAACAAAAACCAGATTCTTGTCTGCTTGCGGTTTAATTTGGGTAGGTCGTTCTTTTTTTGCCCTTTACGTCTTCGTCTTGTCATATTGCTCAATCTAAATAGAATCCAAGATACATGCAAAACTTACCTTTGTCAAACAATCCCCTCTACCTTTTTCAGTTTGAAATCAAGACCGTCACAATCCACGACTATATATGCAGTATTATTCAATTTCTTCATTGTGTCGTAGCTCCAGAATCCTATATGATATAAGAAATTACGCATTATTCCACCGTGAGCGACTACCAAAATTGTTCCGCTAGGATAAGCTACAGATATTTCACGTAGAAAATTGATTAGCCTGGAAACCGCGACTTCGTTGCTTTCCATATCTTCTGATAAAACGAATACATGCTTCTGCTGATCGGACATCTTGCTCCATTCCCGGAAAAGCGCCCTAAACTCATGCGAATACATGCCTTCATATTTTCCGAAATACTGCTCTCTTAATACTTTTGTCGTAACAACCGCCAACTTCTTTTCAAGAGCGATAATTTCCGCTGTTCGTTTTGCCCGAACAAGATCAGAGGAAAATACTCTATCAAATTTTATATCCGCTAATTTTTTACCGAGGTCAGCAGCCTGAATCTCACCTTCTTTTGTAAGATTTATATCGGTATGACCTTGTACTTTTTTAAGCACATTCCATTCTGTTTGACCGTGGCGAACTACATATAATCTAGTCATAGTGATATAATTATAATGTATGAGAAAACTTGCACTTATTATTCTTGATGGCTGGGGAATAGGAGAAGAAAAACCAAACAATGCTATCTACATGGCGAAAACTCCTTTTTTCGACCACCTCTGGAAAAACTACCCACATACACAACTGCAGGCCAGCGGTGAATATGTCGGACTTCCCGAAGGACAAATAGGTGGTTCGGAAGTTGGCCATCTTACAATTGGTGCCGGACGAGTGATGTACCAACAACTACCAAGGATTAATAAAAGCATTGAATCGGCGGAAAACTCAGACGGAATAATGAATATAAAAAACTTCACTTCATTTCTTGAAATGAGCAAACACAAAACAACTCATCTTATAGGACTCATTTCACCGGGGGGAGTGCATAGCCACGAAAACCATCTAATAAGACTCCTTACTATAATGAAGCAGTTCGGATCAAAACCTCCGATCATTCATTTTATAACCGATGGTCGCGATACATCCCCAACATCAGGCCTGAAGAGTGCACATAAACTAATTAAACACCTGCGTGAAATGGACTTCGGTACCATAGCTACCCTAAGCGGCAGATTTTACGCTATGGATCGTGATCGCAACATGGATCGCACTTCCCAAGCGATAAAAGTAGTTAAAGGGAAATATAATTCCAAACCCACCCATCACACAAACAAAATAAAGACATATGAGACTTTAGTCAACACCATAAGTAATAATTATGATAACAAGACTACCGATGAATTTATAAC